>NZ_JAWOAI010000105.1:0-22916 GCF_033194735.1 Streptomyces sp. W16 | reverse complement strand
CGGTGAACCCGGCGGCCACGATCTCGGGCCCCCTGCCTCCCGCACCGGCAACGGCGACCGTGTGCCCCGCGGCCTGAGCCGCTCGGGCCACGGGGACGAGAGGGCGGAAGTGACCGCTGCCACCGATGAACGTGAACAGGACGCGCATCGGGCTCCCCTCGACGAATTCCCCTGCCGTACCGGTCAGTTCACTGTAAAGAACCTTGACAGACGATTGGTCTAGTCCAAATATGGTCGCTGTTCGCCCCGGTCCGGGGCGACTTCTCTCCTTTCAGCATGGGAGCGTCAATGAGACGACCTGGGCCTCTTCGCGCGTCACTGTCATGCGCGGCCGTAACCGCCTTGTCCACGGGGCTTGTTGCTCTCGGCGGGGGTGCCGCGAACGCAGATCATCGCGCGCAGCCCATGCCGGATCATGTCGCGGCGCCGTACTTCGAGGCGTGGACCGGTGAGAGTCCGGCCGCGCTCGCCGCGGCCTCCGGCAACAAGTACCTCACGATGGCGTTCCTGCAGACCGAGGCGCCCGGTTCGTGCACGGCGTACTGGAACGGCCTGCCCGCCCAGCCGATCGCCAAGTCCACCTTCGGCAAGGACATCGCCACGATCCAGGCGCGCGGCGGCAATGTCATCCCGTCCTTCGGCGGCTACAGCGCGGACACCACCAACACCGAACTGGCCGACAGCTGCACGGATGTCGACGCCATCGCCAAGGTCTACGAGAGCCTGGTCACGACCTACGGCGTGAGCCGCATCGACCTCGACATCGAGGCCGACTCCATCAACAACACCGCCGGCATCGACCGCCGCAACAAGGCGATCGCGAAGGTGCAGCGCTGGGCCGAACGCACCGGCCGCAGCGTGGAGTTCTCCTACACGCTGCCGACCACCACCACCGGTCTCGCGCCCAACGGCGTGGCCCTGCTGCAGAACGCCGTCGACAACGGCGCGCGCGTCGACGTCGTCAACATCATGACGTTCGACTACTACGACGGCGCCGCCCACGACATGGCGGAGGACACCAAGACCGCCGCCACCGGCCTGCACGCCCAACTCGCCGCGCTCCACCCGAAGAAGAACCCGGCGAAGCTGTGGAAGACGATCGGCGTCACCGAGATGCCCGGCATCGACGACTTCGGCCCGGCGGAGACCTTCACCACGCAGAACGCGGTCACCGTGAAGAAGTGGGCCGCGGCCCGGGGCATCAACACGCTCTCCTTCTGGGCGCTCCAGCGCGACAACGGCAACTGTGTGGGCACCGGCGGCGCCAACAACTGCTCCGGAATCGCCCAGGACACCTGGTACTTCAGCCACACCTTCAAGTCGTTCACCCGCAGGTGACGGGGAGGATCAACTCCCAGGTGTCGACCCCGTAGTCGAGGGTCATGCCGTGCCGTTCGTACAGGGCGAGCGCGTTGCTCGTGTTGTCGGTGTCCACGCCCAGGCCGATACAGTCGCGGCCCAGCGCCGCGTAGTGGCCGAAGCCGTACCGCAGGAGATGGCTGCCCAGGCCCCGGCCGCGGGCCTGGCGCAGGACGGCGAGGTTGCCGATCCAGGCCATGGAGGCGCGGTCGTTGTGGCTGCGCAGCATCGCGGCGTCCCCGAGGCCGTCGACGTGGGCGATCCAGATCAGCGACCAGTCGACCCGCTCGGCGTCGATGTCGTCCAACCACTGCGTGTACGTGCGGTACTGGAAGTCGAAGTGCTCGGTCATGGCCTCCTGGAGCAGCGCGTGGGCGCGTCGGCGGTCCGCTTCCTCCAGGCAGGGGCGCAAGGTCACGCCGGGCGGGGAGGCGGGCAACGGGTCGGCCGACTGGGACAGTTGACGCGCCATCACGTTGTAGCGGCGGACCGGTTGCCAGCCTCGGCCGCGCAGTGCGGGCAGGTCCATGGTGGGGGCGAGGGTGAGGTGCAGGTGGGCCACGGCACGGGACGCTCCGTTGGCGGCGGCGCGTTCCGCGGCCCTGGCCTCCATCAGGTCGAACAGGTGCAGGGCGCCCGGCAGTCGGTCCGGCACGATGTAGTGGTCGATGTCGATCCGCTCGCCGCCCGAGTCGTCCCACAGCAGGCCGTAGCCGATCAGGCGGGCGCCCTCGAAGAGCAGCCAGGAGTCGCGCTCCAGGTCCACCTCAGGGTGCTTCAAGTCCGTCTGGACCTCGGCCAGTTCGGTGTCCGGACGGCCGATCTCCAGCAGGTCGACCTCATTGAGCAGGGCACACACCACCGCCGCGTCGTCCGGTGTCGCCGGACGGACGCGCAGGCCGGGCGGCAGAGAGGTGGGGGCGGTCATGGATCCACTGTCGGGTGACGGCCCCCGGCCCGCAACGGGGTTTCCGGGACCCCGTGGGTTCAGTCCGCCATCAACTCACGCACCAGGGGTGCCACCTTCGTGCCGTAGAGCTCGATGTTGGTCATGAGGGTGTCGTGGGGCATTCCGGTGATGCCGTACTTCAGGTTGAAGCGGGTCGCGTCGAGGGTCTTCAGGGTGTCCGCGATCTTTCGGGCCACGGTCTCGGGTGATCCGACGTGCAGTGCACCACCGGGGCCGACGTCGCGCATGAGGCTCTCGCGGGTCGGGGTGCGGAAGCCGCGTTCCCGCGAGACACTGCGGATCAGCTCCTGGAAGGCCGGCACGAACTCCTCCACCGCCTGTTCGTCGGTGGCGGCGACATGGCCTGGCGCGTGCACGCCGATGGGCCGCGCCGGGTGGCCGAACTCCGCCAGCGCCCGGCGGTACAGCTGGGAGAACGGGGCGAAGCGGGCTGTGTCCCCGCCGATGATCGCCAGCATCAGGGAGAACCCGTACTGGGCGGTGCGGATCACCGACTGGGGGCTGCCGCCGACGCCGATCCAGGTGGGGATCGAGCCGGTCTCGCTGTGCGGGTAGACGGAGAGCCCGTCGAGGGCGGCGCGGGTGTTGCCGTGCCAGGTGACGGGCTTCTCCTTGAGCAGTTCGGCGAAGAGGGCGACCTTCTCCTCGAACAGTTCCTCGTAGTCGTCCAGGTCGTAGCCGAACAGGGGGAAGGACTCGGTGCTCGATCCTCTCCCGAGGATGACTTCGGCGCGGCCGGCGGAGACGGCGTCGAGGGTGGCGTAGCGCTGGTAGACGCGGACGGGGTCGTCGGAGCTGATCACGGTGACGGCCGAACTGAGGTGGATGTTGGAGGTGCGCGCGGCGATGGCCGCGAGGACGACGTCGGCTGCCGACAGCGGCATCGCCTCGGTGTGGTGCTCGCCGATGCCGAAGTGGTCGACGCCGACCTGGTCGGCGAGGACGCCCTCCTCGACGAGGCGGCGGATGGCCTGGCCGTGGGTCAGCTGCTTGCCGTCCGCGTCGTTCGTGACGTCGCCGAACGTGTCGAGACCGAGCGAAACGCCATCGGTACTGGTCGGTTTGGTCATGTCGTACTCCTTGGGTCTGCTCGGTGGGTCAGGTGGCGATACGGCGCATCAGGCCGAGGAGCCGGGTCAGGTCGGCGGCGTCGACGTGGTCGAGGACGTGGCGCCGGACGCTGGCGAGGTGGGCGGGCCATGCCTCCTGGAGGCGGGCGAGGCCGCGGTCGGTGAGGACCGCGTTCCAGCCGCGGGCGTCCTCGGCGCAGCGTTCCCGTGCGACCAGGCCCTGTGTCTCCAGGCGGGTGACGATGCGGGTCATGCCGCTCAGCGAGAGGTTGCAGACGGACGCCAGCTCGCTCATGCGCATCCGGCGGTCCGTGGCCTCGGAGAGGTGCATCAGGGTCGTGTACTCGGACAGCGGCAGGCGCTGCTCGCGCATCATGTCGGCGTCGACCGCGCGGGGCAGCACCAGCATGACCCGCGCGAGTTCGCGCACCAGTGCCTCCTCGTGCGGGCTCATGGGCTGCGAGGACTGCTCGGGCGTGGCCATGCCACCAGTTTACTTGATTGACGCAGCAATGACTTGGGGCGACGACGAGGCCGTCACGGAACTCCCTAGCTCACCCGAGGGGCGAGGTCTCTTCCGTCGTCTCCGCATGCCCGTGGTAGCGCAGCAGGAGCATCGCGGCGTCGTCGTGGAGCGGGCCCGCCGTATGGCGGACCAGGTCCTCGCGCAGCGAGTCGAGGGCCCTCTGCGCGTCGGGTTCCTTCAGCAGGTGCGCCCGCTCGCCGAGCGGATAGAAGGTGCCGCGCTCGTCGCGGGCCTCGGTGACGCCGTCGGTGTAGAGCAGCAGTTGCTCGCCCGGTGCGAAGCGTACGGAGAACGGCTTCGGGGTCTCGCTGCCGTGGGCGCCGCCGAGGCCGAGCGGCGGGGCGTAGGCGGGCGGTGCCGGGAAGTCGGCGGCGCCGTTGCGTCGTACGACCATCGGGGGCGGGTGGCCGTAGTTGAGGAAGAGCACCTCGTGGTCCGTGCCGATCTCGGCGAGGACGGCGGTCACGAACTTCTCGTCGGACAGCACCCGGGAGACGCTGCGTTCCAGGCGCTCGCCGAGTCCCACCAGGTCGGGTTCGTCGTGCGCGGCCTCCCGGAACGCGCCGAGCACCACGGCGGCCGTCTCGACCGCGGCCAGCCCCTTGCCCTGTACGTCGCCGACGATCACCCGCACGCCGTGCGGGGAGGCGACCACCTCGTAGAGGTCACCGCCGATCCGGGCCTCGGCGACGGCCGAGGTGTACGACACCGCGGCCTGGAGCGGGCCCGCGGTCAGCGGCACCGGCCGCAGCAGGACGCGTTGGGCCACCTCCGCGATGGACCGCACGCTGGCCAGCTCGGCCTCGCGGCGTCCGCGCATCACGGCGGCGGCGATGCCCGCGCCGGTCACGCCCACCACCGACACCATCGCCAGGAAGCCCTTGCGTTCCTGGAACAGGCCGTCGTAGAGGCCGAGTCCGACGCACAGTGCGAGGGCCGCCGCGCCGAACCACGCGGTGCGGCGCCAGCCGCCGACCAGTCCGGCGAAGGCCGGCCCGAGGGAGGCCAGTGGCAGGAAGCCGAGTCCGGGGCCGGTGACGACGTCCCCGACGGCGACCACCGCCATCACCGCGGCGGGCAGCCAGGTCAGCACGGAGAGACTGCGCTGCGGCTTCGTTGCGGCCATGGTCCACTCCAACGGCGTCGCGGCGTCCGGAGCCGCCCTCGCCTTCCGCGCAGGGGTCCCTCCCCCACCCTGGACATCGCAAGGCTGCCAGGCAAGCCCTCGGACGCGCCCGGCCCTTTACCCAATTGATTCCGAGAACTGACATTTCCTGATCGGCGACAACCATGTGGCGCAGACCGGTTGGCGATCACCGACTCCGGGCAAGTGAAGTGTGCAGGACCCGCCGCGCAAGACATGCAGCGGCCCCGGTGCGGTGTGGCGCCGCGGGGATACCGGGTGTCCTAGGAGGGGAAGTGATTCGCCATGCGTACGCATCGGCGTACCCATAGGCGTTCCGTACGCGTGGAGTACCTGCTGCCGGACGAGGCCGCGGCGGCGGGTCAGGCGCGAAGGCTGACATCGGAGTTCCTAGCCCGCTCCCGCAGTCGGATGGCGCGGGTGGACGAGGAGCAGATCGACGACGCGACGCTCATCGTCTCCGAACTGGTCGCCAACGCGACCGAGCACGGGCGCGGCGAGTGCCGGCTGCGTCTCGAACTGTCCGACCAGAAGGTCACGGTCGAGGTCTACGACGACAGTCCGAGCCCGCCCCGCGTGCGGCCGTTGACGGCCGAGGGCGAGAGCGGGCGCGGTCTGGCCATGGTGCGCTGTCTGGCCCACCGTCTGGACGTCACACCGCTCACCGGGGGCGGCAAGCGAGTGCGCGCGGTCCTGGCCATCTGACGCGGCTCCCCGACTTTCACCGACTTAACAGCAAGGCAACGCGGGCGTACTGCCGAGCGAAACGTGGCCGCGCGATTTTTTGCTCTACGAACGTAGAGAAAAAATCTCCCGGAGGCCCGCATGGCTGCCGCTCCTCATCCCCTGGACCCGCTCGCCCCGCTCACCCCTGAAGAGATCACCGCCGCCCGCGAGCTTCTCGTGGCGGCCGGGCTGGTCACGGAGGCCACCCGCTTCGCCTACCTCGGACTCCTCGACCCGCCCAAGTCCGCACCGGAGCACGAGGATCGACGGCTACGGGTCCTGCTGCTCGACATCTCCGGCGGCCCCTCCCGCGACGCGACGATCTCCCTGACCGAGTCCCGGGTCGTGACGCACCGGCTGATCGACGCCGCGACGGAGGGCCAACTCCCGGTCCTGGACGAGGAGTTCGCGCTCGTCGAGGAGATCCTCGCGAAGGACGCCCGCTGGCTGTCCGCCCTTGCCTCCCGCGGTCTGGACCCCGACTCGGTGCGCGTCGCCCCGCTCTCCGCGGGCGTGTACGACGCCGAGTACCCGCAGGAGCGGGGCCGCCGCATCCTGCGCGGCCTGGCCTTCGTACAGCAACACGCGAAGGACCACGCGTGGGCGCATCCCGTCGACGGGCTCGTCGCCCATGTGGACGTCCTGAACCGGACCGTGGACCAGGTCATCGACCTCGGCCCGGTACCGGTGCCCGAGGAGTCGGGAAACTTCGACGACCCGGCCGTCACCGGCCCGCCGCGCACCACCCTGAAGCCCATCGAGATCACCCAGCCGCAAGGGCCGAGCTTCACCCTCGACGGCAATGCGCTGACGTGGGAGAACTGGTCCCTGCGCATCGGCTTCGACGCCCGCGAGGGGCTGATACTCCATCAACTCTCCTTCGCCGGACGCCCGGTGATCCACCGCGCGTCGATCGCCGAGATGGTCGTCCCGTACGCCGACCCCTCCCCCGTCCGGTCCTGGCAGAACTACTTCGACACCGGCGAGTACCTCATCGGCCGCTACGCCAACGCGCTCCAGCTCGGCTGCGACTGCCTCGGCGACATCACGTACCTCGACGCGGTGATCGCCGACGAGACCGGCACGCCGCAGACACTCACCAACGCCGTCTGTCTGCACGAGGAGGACTACGGCATCCTCTGGAAGCACACCGACCTCTGGGCGGGCTCCGCCGAGACCCGACGCCAACGGCGCATGGTGCTCTCCTTCTTCACCACGGTCGGGAACTACGACTACGGCTTCTACTGGTACCTGTACCTCGACGGCACCATCGAGTTCGAGGCCAAGGCCACCGGCGTCGTCTTCACCTCCGCCCACCCCGGCGGCGACTACCCCTACGCCACCGAACTCGCCCCCGGCCTCGGCGCCCCGTACCACCAACACCTGTTCAGCGCGCGGCTGGACATGGCGGTGGACGGTCCCGTCAACCGCGTCGAGGAGATCGAGACGGTCCGGGTGCCGATGGGCCCCGACAACCTGCGCGGCAACGCCTTCGCCCTCAAGCGCACCCCGCTGACGCGGGAGAGCGAGGCACAGCGGATGGCCGACGCGGGCGTGGACCGCGTGTGGCACATCTCCAACCCCGAGTCGCTCAACCGGCTCGGGCGGCCGGTCGCCTACGCCCTGCACCCGGAGGGCAGACCGGCTCTGCTCGCCGATCCGGGGTCCTCGGTCGCGGCCCGCGCCGCCTTCGCCACGAAGCACCTGTGGGTCACCGCCTACGACCCCGCCGAGCGCTACCCGGCGGGCGACTTCGTCAACCAGCATCCCGGCGGGGCGGGGCTGCCCGCGTACGCCGCCGCCGACCGGGACCTCGACGGGCAGGACCTCGTCGTCTGGCACACCTTCGGACTGACCCACGCCCCGCGCCCCGAGGACTGGCCGATCATGCCGGTCGACACCACGGGCTTCACGCTCAAGCCGGTCGGCTTCTTCGACCGCAACCCCACCCTCGACGTGCCGCCGAGCACCTCCGCCCACAGCGCCTGCGGGACGGGTTCGGGAGGCTGCCATGTCTGAACAGACCATCAGCACCGGATCAGTTGACACACCGTCAAAACTGCGTGGCTCGATCGGAGTCGGCGGGATCGTCTTCATGGTCGTCGCGGCGGCGGCACCGCTCACCGCCATCGGCGGCGCCCTGCCGGTCATGCTGGCCATCGGCAACGGCCCCGGCGTACCTGCCGCCTACCTGCTGGTCGCCGTCGTCCTGCTGCTCTTCAGCGTCGGGTACGCCGCGATGAGCCGCCATGTCGTCGACACCGGCGCCTTCTACTCGTACGTCACCGCCGGGCTCGGCCGGATCACCGGCACCGGTGCGGCAGGGCTGGCGCTGCTGACGTACAGCACGATCCAGGCCGGGATCTACGGCCTGTCCGGTGTCACCCTTCAGGGGCTGGTCGTGAAGTACAGCGGCCCCGACCTGCCTTGGTGGCTGTGGGCCGCGGCGCTGTGGGGACTGGTCGCGGTGCTGGGCTTCCGCAACATCGAGGTCGGCACGAAGGTGCTGTCGGTGCTGCTGGTCCTGGAGGTCGGCATCGTCACGGTGATGACGGTGGCGATCCTCGCCCAAGGAGGCGCGCACGGCATCGACTTCGACTCCTTCACACCGGGTGCCTTCAGCACGGGGTCGGCGGGCATCGGGGTGATGTTCGCGGTCGCGTCCTTCGTCGGCTTCGAGGCGACCGCCATCTACAGCGAGGAGGCGAGGGACCCCAAACGCAGTGTGCCCAGGGCGACTTACCTCGCGGTCATCGCCATCGGGGGCTTCTACGCGCTGTCCAGTTGGGCGGTCGTCCTGGCCGTCGGCACGGACGAGGTGCGGGGTGCGGCGGCGAAGGACACGAGCGGGCTGGTCTTCGCCGTGGCCGGGCAGTACGTCGGCCCGGCCGCCTCCGACACGATGGAAGTCCTGTTGCTGACCAGTCTGTTCGCGGCGCTGCTCGCCTTCCACAACGCGATCTCCCGCTATCTGTTCTCCCTCGGCCGCCAGGGCGACGCCCCCGCGGTCCTGGGCCGCAGTCACGCCAAGCACGGTTCGCCGCACGCCGGTTCGCTGGTGCAGAGCGTGTCGGCGGCCCTGGTGGTGGGGGCGTTCGTACTCGCGGGGTCCGATCCGGTGCTGGAGCTGTTCACCTGGATGAGCGGTCTGGCAACGCTCGGCGTGCTGGTGCTGATGATCCTCGTCGGGGTCGCGATCATCACCTTCTTCGCCCGCACGGGAGTGGACACCCGGCTGTGGCACACCCGGCTCGCACCGGCGCTCGGCGCCCTGGGGCTGTGCTGGATCACGTTCATGGTGCTGGCCAACTTCACCACCCTGATCGGCGGTTCGGCCTCACTCGCGCGGCTCTTCGAGGGGATCGTCGTCCTGTTCTTCGCGGCCGGGGCGTTCTCGGCCGTCGTACGGCGTCGCCGCGATGCCTGACGTCCTCCCGGCCGCCGTCGCGCTGACGGGCTCCGGTCTGTGCCTCGCGGGGCATGTACCGGGGCCCGTACGACGCTGGGGCCCGCACGCCACCGCACTCGCCGTGACCCTGCTGATGGTGGGAGGTCCGGGGCCGTACCCGCTGCTCATGGGCGCCGCCGTGACGGCGGGGATGTGTCTGTTCACCCGTGGGCCGGTCGCCGCCGACCTCGCGGTGATGGCCGTGGTCACCGCGGCCATGGCCCGCCTCGCCCAGGGACGGCACGACCACCACACCGGCGGCCACGGGCTGTTCGCGCTGGCGGTGGTGTTGTGGCTGCTGGCCCGGGCGGGTGCTGTCATGCAGCGGGCGCTGCGTCCCGGTGCGCCGTGCGTCGGTACGCGCGGCGGGATCGGCGGGATCGGCGGCGCGATGATGGCCCTGGGCATGGCCGCCATGCTGGCCTGACCGGGTCGGACCGGCGTCGGAGCGATGGAAAGCGGCTGGATTAAGGTCGGGGCATGCCCAAAATCGTCGATCATGACGCGCGGCGCCGCGAGATCATCGAAGCCGTATGGGCTCTGATCGCAAGACACGGGCTCGACGCCGTCACCATGCGCGACCTCGCCGCCGAGGCCGGTTACGCCAACGGTGCGCTGACCGGCTACTTCCGCAACAAGGACGAGATCCTGCTCGCCGCCTTCCAGCACGCCTTCGAGAGCACCAACGTCCGCGCCCGCGAGTCCATCGCCGACGCGACCGGCCTGCCGGCCCTGCGCCTGCTCTGCCTGGAGATCATGCCGCTCGACGATGTGCGCCTGATGGAGGCCCGGGTCGTCATCGCCTTCTGGGACCACGCTGTTCACGACGCGCGCATGACCGAGATCCACGAGAACGCCATAGGGGCCTGGCGGACACAGATGTGCGGCTATCTGCAACAGGCCCGTCGACAGGGCGACATCGGCACGAGAACCCCTGACGACGAAGTCGTCGACACCTTGCTCGCGGCTCTCATGGGCTTCCAGATCAACGCGGTCCTGCTGCCCCACACCACCACGCCCCGGCGTCAAGTAGCGGTACTCGACGGCTTGTTGGGCCCGTTGCGGCCGTAGCCGAGCGTGGGCGGTTCAGCCGGCGAGCAGCGGCGGCACGACGGGCACCTCCCGGGCGGTCTCGATGTCGGACGGTGTCATGCGGAACTCGGCGGGGTACGCCTCGCGCCGGGTGCGGCGGTCGGGTTCGGTGGTACGCCACATGTACAGGCAGCGGACGCACTGGAGTACGTCCCACACGCCGGGGACCGGTGAGGCGGTCACGGTGTCGACCGTGTCGTGGGCGCAGCGGGGGCAGATCATGGCGGGTGGCTCCTGACGGTGGTTCGTGGGTCGGGTCAGCGGGCGGCGATCAGGGCGCGCAGGCGGTCGGCCCACTCGGCGGTCTCGGGCAGATCCCGTACCGGGGTGTCGAAGTGGCCCCGGTCGTCCGGTGCGACCGGGGTCGTGGCGTCGATGATCATCTTGCTGGTGATGCCGGGCGTGTCGGCCGCCGGTGCCAGTGCCATGACGGAGAGGTTGGGGACGATGACCACGTCGTCCTGGGGGTTGACCTTCGCGGACATCGCCCACATCACCTGGGGCAGGTCGAAGGGGTCGACGTCCTCGTCCACGACGATCACCTGCGTGACGTAGCCGAGGCCGTGCGGTGTGGTCATCGCGCGCATGCCGACCGCCTTGGCGAAGCCGCCGTAGCGCTTCTTCGTCGAGATGATCACCGCGAGGCCGTGGGTGTACATGGCGTTGACGGCCTGCACCTCGGGGAATTCGGCGCGCAGTTGTTTGAGCAGCGGGACGCAGGTGTTGGGGCCGACGAGGTAGTCGACCTCGGTCCACGGCATGCCGAGGTAGAGGGATTCGAAGACCGGGTCTGTGCGGTAGGAGATGCGGTCGATACGGATCACCGGCATCCGTCGTCCGCCGGAGTAGTGGCCGGTGAACTCGCCGAAGGGGCCCTCTATTTGGCGCTTGCGGCTCTCGACGACGCCCTCGATGACGACCTCGGAGCCCCAGGGGACGTCGAAGCCGGTGAGGGGCGCGGTGGCGATGGGTGCGGGGGCCCCGCGCAGGGCGCCTGCCATCTCGTACTCGGACTGGTCGTAGCCCATCGGCATACCGGCGACGATCGTGATCACCGGGTCGTTTCCGAGGGTGATCGCGATGGGCAGGTCCTCGCCCAACTCCTCTGCTGCGTGCAGGTGTTGGGCCACGTCGTGCATGGGGACCGGCTGGAAGGCGAGGCGGTCGCGGCCGATGACCTCGATGCGGTAGGTGCCGACGTTCTGCTTGCCGAAGTGGTCCGGGTCGCGCGGGTCTCGGGAGACCACGGCGGCCTTGTCGAGGTAGAAGCCGCCGTCGCCGTCGTTGAGCCGGAACAGCGGGAGGACCTTGAACAGGTCGATGCCGGGGCCGAGTTGAGTGTTCTCCCTCCAGAGCGCGTCCTCGCGGCGTTCGGGTGCGACCGGGAAGGCGTCCCAGCGGCGGGCGAACTCCTCGACCTGTTCGCGTACGGAGGTGTCCGGGGGCAGTCCGAGGGCGAGGGCGTGGTTGCGCCAGGAGCCGTGGACGTTCATGGCGATGCGGGCGTCGGTGAAGCCCTTGACGTTGTCGAAGTAGAGGGCGGGGGCGCCTTCGCCGATGCGGCCGGCCGCGTTGGCGGCGGCGGCCAAGTCCGGTTCGGGAAGCACCTGTTCGGTGATCCGCAGCAGCTGGTTCTCCTTGTCCAGGGTGTCCAGGAAGCTGCGCAGGTCGTCGTGGGGCATGGGGGCTCCGTGGGTGTCCGTCGGTGGCTGTCGGTCAGGCGGCGGGGTGGATGCGTGCGCCGCGGGCGGTCCGCATGCCCTCCCAGCGTTTGGCGGCGGGGGCGGGCAGGTCGAGCTGGTCGAGGACGCGGGAGGTGATGTGGGTGACGATGTCGTCGACCGTGGCGGGGTGGTTGTAGAACGCGGGCATCGGCGGCACGATCCGTACGCCCTTGCGGGCGAGGTCGAGCATGTTCTCCAGGTGGATCTCGCTCAGCGGGGTCTCGCGCGGCACGAGGACCAGCGGGCGGCGCTCCTTGAGTACGACATCCGCGGCCCGTCCGATCAGCCCGTCGGCGTAGCCGGTGCGGATGCCGGCCAGGGTCTTCATGGAGCAGGGCACGATCACCATGCCGTCGGTGCGGTACGACCCGGAGGCGATGGTGGCCCCCTGGTCCTCGGCGTTGTGGACGACGTCGGCCAGAGCGGCGACCTCGCGGGCGGTGCGTCCCGTCTCCAGCTCCACGGTCGTACGGGCCCACCGGCTGAGGACGAGATGCGTCTCCACCTCGGGCAGCTCGGCCAGCTGCTCCAGCAGCCGCACTCCCAGGACGGCTCCGGTCGCCCCGGTCATCGCCACGATCAGTCGCACGTCGCCCAGCTCCTTGCCCAGTCCGGTCTCTGCTCTTTCGACCGTAGAAGCGGTTCGGGGCCCGACAAGGGTAGGCTCGGGACTCGCCATGGGAAAAAACGGTCAGCCTCAACTTGAGATCACCGATGTGTCGTACCGCCCATCGCTGGGCGCGCCCATCGGTATGGACGTCCTGGACTTCACCGAGCTGCTCTCCCGCGGTGCGCGCCGCGGCATCGATCTGTCGGCCCCGCAGCGACCGGACTTCCACCACCTGATCCATGTCACCGACGGCACGCTGCGCCACCGGGTGGACTTCACGGACTGCGCGGTGGAAGCGGGCGGGTGGCTGTGGGTGAGTCCCGGACAGGTGCACCAGTACGTCCCCGACGACCTGACGACGGCCCGCGGCACGATCGTCATCTGGCAGCCCGGCTTCGTCCCGACCGATCCCCCCTTCGACCAGTCGCCACTGCTCCCGGCCCAACCCCAGGCCCGGGCAGCCCGCCTGACACTGCGTCATCTCGCCCACGAATACGCCGACTTGACGTCGCTCCCCCTCGACGCACACCTCCAGACCCTCCGCATGCTCCTCTCCGTCCTGCTGCTCCGCCTCTCCCACGTCCGCCCGGACCCGGTGTCGTCCGCCCCGGCCGACGACACGTTCCGGCGCTACAGTGCCGCGCTGGAACGGGACTTCCGCACCAGCCACCACGTCTCCGACTACGCGACCGCCCTCGGCTACAGCCCGCGCACCCTCACCCGCGCGACCCTCGCCGCCACCGGCACGACCGCCAAGCAGTACCTCGACGCCCGCGTCCTCCTGGAGGCCAAACGCCTCCTCGTCCACACCGATGCCACGGCGGCGGACATCTCCCGCACCCTCGGCTTCACCGAACCGACCGACTTCGCGAAGTTCTTCCGCAAGCGGGACGGCCGTACGCCGCTGGAGTTCCGCGCGGTGGCACGCGGGCAGAGATGAATCACCCGAGCATCCGGAGGCACGCATGCGGGAATTCCAGCCGGGTGGGACCGCCGTGAGGCGCGATGTGTTCCGGCGGAGGGTGTGGAGTGCTCATGCGTTGCGGAGCACGGCCCATCTCCAGTGGGTGCCGCCCGACACGTGGTCTGGTGGTCGCACCCGATCTGTCACGGTGGGACTGGAAGAACAAGGACGAGGACGAGTGCGCCCACGGCCGCCGGTTGGGAGTGGTCGGCGAGGCCGATCACCGGGCGGTCGGGGAGGCTCGTGAGGCGGTGCTGGCGATGATCGAAGCGGGCGCCGGACCGTTCGCTGTCGACGGGGGTCTGCGGAGCCGGCGTCCCGATCCTCACTGGCCGGCTCCCCAACTGCCCACCGAGGTACTGGACTTGGGCTAGCCGGCACTTCCCGGATCTCCCACCGGGCCGAACCGCACCGGCAGCGCGCTCAGACCGCGCAGCAGCGTGCCGGTTCGCCACGTCAACGTCGCGTGGTCCGCGGCCAGAGCCAGGTCGGGACGGTGGTGCAGGAGGAGGCGTACGGCGATGGCGGCCTCGGTGCGGGCCAGGGGTGCGCCCAGGCAGTGGTGGAGGCCGTGGCCGAAGGCGAGGTGTCCGGGGCCCCGGCGTCGCACGTTGAAGCGGTCGGGGTCGGGGAAGTGGAGGGGGTCGCCTCAACCACCGTGTCCCACTCGGGAGTTGATCACCGGACAGCACGCTGCCCGGCGTCTGAGACCGATCCCCCGGTCCTTCGTCGCCGGGCAGCGCATCCCCCGTGCGTTCACCGCGCTCCGGTCAGGACTCGACCCCGGCCTCCTCGCGCGCAGCGACCGGCTCGGGCTTCTCCTCGGCGGGCGCCGCCTGGCGTACCGCCGGGATCGCCGCCGCGACCAGGGCCGCGAGCAGGGCGACGCCGCCGCCGATGAGGAGGCCGGTGCGGAAGCCGTCCTCGGAGGTGAAGGTGTAGCCGCCCGCGGTGTTGGTCATCTGGGCGAGGACGACGCCGATCACCGCGGCGCCGATCGAGGTGCCGAGGGCGCGCATGAGGGAGTTGAAGCCGTTGGCGGCGGCGGTCTCGGAGAGGGGGACCGAGCTCATGATGAGGGCCGGCATCGCGCCGTAGGCAAGGCCGACGCCACTGTTGATGACGATGCAGACGACCATGAGGCCCCAGGCGGAGCTCATCAGGCCCATGGACAGGGCGTAGCCGACGGTGATGACGAGGACACCGCTGATCAGGGTGAACTTCGGGCCGCGGACGTTGGTCAGCTTTCCGCCGAGCGGGGAGACGATCATCATCATGATGCCGCCGGGTGCCATCCACATGCCGGCCGCGAGCATCGACTGGCCCAGGCCGTAGCCGGTGGCCGCGGGAAACTGGAGCAGCTGCGGTACGACCAGCATGCTGGAGTACATGGCGACGCCGACGAAGACCGAGGCGACGTTGGTGATCAGGACCCGGGGTCGGGCGGTGGTACGGAGGTCGATCAGTGGGTCGCCGGTGCGCAGCTCCCACACACCCCAGGCCAGGAAGGCCACTACGGCGACGGCGAACAAGCCGAGGACGGTGCCCGAACTCCAGCCCCAGTCCGCGCCCTTGGAGATACCGAGCAGCAGGCAGACGAGACCGACGGCCAGGCCGAAGGCGCCGGGCACGTCGAAGCGCTGGCCCTTGGCGGCGGCCGGTACGTCCGGGATCAGGAACCAGATCAGGGCGGCGACCACCGCTGCGAGGGCGGCCGAACCCCAGAACAGGGCACGCCAGTTGGCGTACTGGGCGACGGCCGCGGCGATCGGCAGACCGAGCCCGCCGCCGATGCCCATCGAGGCGCTGACCAGCGCGATGGAGGGGCTGAGTCGCTCCTGCGGTACGACGTCCCTCAGGAGGGCGATGCCCAGCGGGACCATGCCCATGCCGACGCCCTGGAGACCGCGTCCGACGATCATCGGGACGATCGAGGAGGACAGCGCGCAGACCACCGAGCCCAGGATCAGCGGGACGGAGCAGGCGAGCAGCATGCGGCGCTTGCCCAGCAGGTCGCCGAGGCGGCCGACGACCGGCACGCAGACGGCCGCCACCAGCAGGGTGGCGGTGATCACCCACGCGGCGTTCGAGGACGAGGTGTGCAGCATCTCCGGGAGGTCGGCGATGAGCGGGGTGACCAGCGTCTGCATGATCGCGGCCGTGGTACCGGCGAAGGCCAGCGTGGCGACCACGCCGCCTGCGCGGGCTGAGGGCTGGGGGGCGTCCATGACGGGACTCCTCGGCATGTCTGTTCGGTCGGGACGTGAAGGAATGTGCATCGTACACATCATATGTATCAGCCATGTGATGTGGGTGATGCATACCGTCGTGCGAGGATGGGCCCGGCCGCCCCGAACCGCATGACACGGCGGCGGCATCGGAGGGAAGCAGGAGGCAGCGGACCAATGGACAGGCGTACGCGCGAGATCGAGTACGAGCAGATGCTCCTCAGCCGGCACGGGCTGCTCGCGCAGAAGGGCGGTCGGCGCAAGGACGGTGTGCTGGAGCGCAGCGCCTACGTCCTACTGAGCCGGATCCGGATCCAAGGGCCCATGTCGATCGGCGAGTTGAGCGACGCCTTCGGCCTCGACACGTCCACCCTCAACCGGCAGACGGCGGCGGCCATGCGCTCGGGTCTGGTGGAGCGCATCCCCGATCCGCAGGGCGGCATGGCCCGCAAGTTCCGCATCACGGACCTGGGCGCGCGGATGCTCGACGAGGAACGCGAGGGTCTCGTCCGGTCCCTGGACCAGATCATGGACGGCTGGTCGGACGAGGACATCGACGCCTTCGCGGCTTTTCTACGACGCTTCAACACCGACATCGAGCGGCTCGGCGGGCGTCCCTGGCCACGGCCGTGAGTGAGCCCCGCCCTGTGGCAATTCACGGGGCGGGGCTCTTGGTTCACACCGGGCGTGCCCGGATCAGTCGTGTCAGGAGGAGCGGCGTGCGCGGCTCGCCGCGTACACCACACCGCCGCCCAGGGCGATCACGAGGGCCGCGCCGCCCGCGAGGAGGCCGACCGGAGCGTTGGAACCGGTCTCCGCCAGCGGCTGCTTGCCACCGTTGGGCGTCGCCTTCGGCGTGGGCGACGGCGTCGACTTCAGCGGCGGGACGTGCGCGGAGGTGGGAGGCGTAGTCGACGGCTTGGGGCTGGCCGGCGGAGTCGACTCCTCGGCGGGAGGCGTGCTGCCGGCCGGCGTCGACGGCGTCGCGGGCGGGGCCGAGTCCGGCTGGGTCGGCGTCGGGGTGGGCGAGTCGGGGGTGCTGGGAGTGCACTCCTTGTCGCCACCGTTCCAGGCCGCGATGAGGTGGTACGGGGTCATGATGTTGTCGGGCTCGTAAGGGAGCGGGCCGTGGCCCTCGCCCGTACCGCCGTCGTAGGTGACGTCGTCGCCGTACAGGTCTATCTGGCCGTAGCAGTCGGGCGACTCGACGTTGAGCTTCTGCCAGGTCTGCCCCGAGTCGTCCGCGCCGGCGACGTCCTTGGCGGTGAGGTAGACCGTGGCCTTGTCGACCATGGTCTGGTGGCCGGAGGTGTACCAGGTGGAACCTTCGGCGGTGTATTCGGCGAGCGAGACGGGGTACTTGCAGCTGTCGCCGACGCTCTGGCCGGGAGCGAGCCGGACCTCGACGGTGCCCGGGACGGCGTCCCACTGGTGGAAGCCGCCCTGCGAGGTCCAGTCGGCGCCGACAACGTTTCCATCGGCGCCGACGATGCGGTACTGCACGGTGGCGGACTGGCAGGTGTCGTTCTCGGTGGCGCTCGCCGGGCCGGCCGCGAGCACGGGCGCGGCGGCGGCGATGAACGCGGTGGCTGCGAGGGCGGACAGGGATTGGAGGTGGTGCGAACGTGACAAAGTGAGCCTCGACGATGGTGAAAGGTGTGGGAGGTGGCAGAGCTAGCGGCGGGCGCACGAAAGGAAACGATCGAGGGCGTGCGCGACCGGACCGCTCGCAGGTGCTTCGCTCAGTAAAGGCACAGCGAAGTAAGCCGAATTCTTGTCACCTTTCACAACTCCCGTCAATCCTTCACCAGTTGGCCACAGGTCAAGATCCGGGCAGCAACGCGACAAGATGCCATCGCAGCCCGTCCAGCTCCACGTACAGGCCGGGGTCGAGGAGTTCGTCGCCGCCCCGATCATAGGTCAAGTCGGTTAGTAGTTCGGTGAGTTGGTGGGGGCCGCCGCGCAGGTCGGTCCAGGGTAGGCGGACCCGTCCCTGGGCCGGCTGGTCGGAGAGGTTGACGACGACGAGATGGCGGCTGGAATCAGTCGTCCAGGACCAGGCGACCAGATTCTCGTGGGACGGGTTGTCGGGCCAGCCGGTGCAGTCGAGCAACTGCCACTCCCCTCCCGTACGCATGCCGGAGGAGCCCACCGCGGCGAGCAACTGGTGGTAGAAGGCCAGGAGTTCCTTGTCGACGGGCTCTTCCGGCCGACGGGAGAGGAAGACCGGCGGGCGTACCCGGCGCCCCTCGAACTGCCCCTCGTGCCAGAGGGTCGCGCCGGGCAGCGTGGCGATGGTGACCGCCGCCACCCGTTCCCGCTCGGGTGACAGGGTGGCGGCGGCCCGGGGTTCGTCGTGGTTCTCCAGGAAGCGGACCAGGCCGCGCTGGTAGCCGAGGTCGGCCTGGAGATGGCCGTGCACCGATTCCGCGCCCTCGTGCAGCAGCCGGTCGTAGAGCCGTTTGTCGTAGCAGTGGTCGAACCCCTGGTGCTGCAGGGCCCATTCGAGGTCCCAGTACGCCTCGGCGACGAAGAGGAGGTCGGGGTGGCGCTCGCGGACCTTCGGGACGACGTACGGCCAGAAGTCCTCGGCCGGTGCCGTGCCCGCGCGCTCGCCCCAGGTCTTCGCGAAGACGTCGGTCATCAGGAGCATGGCCATGTCGCAGCGCACGCCGTCCGCCTGGTCGCCGATCGAGGCCAGGGTGTCGACGGCCGCCATGCGCAACTCTTCGCTGAAGGCGTCGAGTTGGACGACGTCGGGCCAGGGCGCGAAGTAGGGGTCGCGGCCCCGCGCGAACACCTTGCCGCCGGTCTCCAGGAAGGCGCCCGGGTCGCGGGCCAGGTCGTCCGGGGTGCCCTGGACCAGGCAGCCGGGGCGTTCGGTCAGCCAGGGGTGGTCGGGGGCCACGTGGTTGGGGACGTAGTCGAGGATCAACCGGACGCCGCGGGAGGCCAGTTGGGCGCGCGCTTCCGCAAGTCCCGCCGGGCCTCCGAGGGATGCGTCGACGACGTAGTTCCGGACGCAGTACGGCGATCCGGCGACGTCCTCCGGGCGGAGGTCGGGCAGCGCCGCCCGGAACGACTCCTGGAGGGAGGCGTCGCGCAGGGCGATCTCCAGTCCGGCCGGGCTGCGTTCCCACACGCCCATCAGCCAGACGGCGTCGACACCGGGGAGGGCGACCTCGTCCCAGGCGGGCGCGGGCACCTCGCCGAGGGTGACGGGACGGCCGTGGCGGCTGCTCAACTCGCCCAGCCAGATCAGGGTGTTGATCTCGTAGATCACCGGGTGGTCGGGCCAGGCGGTCATGACAGCGGTTCCTCTCGGTCGCCGGTCGGGCGCAGGCTCTCGCGGCCCCGGGCCGACCACTCGCCGTCGCCCAGGGTGTGGAAGAGGGTGGCGGTGACGGCCGACAGGCCGCTCCAGCCGGTCTGGTGGGAGGCGCCGAGACCGGCGCCGTTGTCGCCGTGGAAGTACTCGTAGAAGAGGATCAGGTCCTTCCAGTGCGGGTCCTTGGCGAACTTGGCCTGGGCGCCGTGCACCGGGCGGTGTCCGTCGGTGTCGCTGAGGAAGGTGGCGGTGAGCCGGTCGGCGATCTCGCGGGCGACCTCGTAGAGGGTGAGTTGGCGGCCCGAGCCGGTCGGGCACTCCACCGTGAAGTCGCTGCCGTGGAAGGCGTGCAGGTTGAGCAGGGCGCGGATCAGCAGCAGGTTGACCGGGAACCACACGGGGCCGCGCCAGTTGGAGTTGCCGCCGAACATCCCGGAGTCGGACTCGGCCGGCAGATAGCCGACTCCGTATGTCTCTCCGTGCACGTCGAAGGTGTAGGGGTGCTCGGCGTGGTACCGGGAGAGGGAGCGGATGCCGTGCGGGCCGAGGAACTCGTCCTCGTCGAGCATCCGGGACAGGACGCGCCGCAGCCGGTCCTCGCCGAACAGGGCGAACAGATAGTGGCCGTCGGCGTTCGGGCCCATGGCCTCGTGCGAGGAGATGGTGGCTTCGACGGCCGGATGACGTTCGATGAACTCCCGTGCTCCGGCGACCAGTTCGGGGAAGCGCTGGTCCGCCCAGGCGCCGACGAGGCTGGTGGCCGCAAGGGGGATCAGGCCGACGAGCGAGCGCACCTTGAGCCGGGTCGCCGTGCCGTCGGGCAGTCGCAGCACGTCGTAGAAGAAGCCGTCCTCCTCGTCCCAGAGGCTCGCGTTGTCGGCGCCGATGCGGTTCATGGCGACGGCGATCCACGCGAAGTGCTCGAACAGGGACTGCGCCTGCTCGACGTAGACGGGGTTGTCGATCGCCAGCTCTATGGCGATCTCAAGGAGGTTCTGGCAGTACAGCGCCATCCACGCGGTGCCGTCCGCCTGGTCGAGGTGGCCGCCGGTGGGCAGCGGCGCGCTGCGGTCGAAGACGCCGATGTTGTCGAGGCCGAGGAAGCCGCCCTGGAAGACGTTGTTGCCGTCGGTGTCCTTGCGGTTGAGCCACCAGCTGAAGTTCTTCATCAGCTTCTGGAAGGCGTTCTCCAGGAAGGCGCGGTCGCCCTTGCCGGTGCGGTGCTTCTCCAGCTCGTAGAGGAACAGGGTGGCCCAGGCGTGCACGGGCGGGTTGACGTCCCCGAAGTTCCATTCGTAGGCCGGGATCTGGCCGTTGGGGTGGAGGTAGAGGCGGCGCAGCAGCAGGTCCAACTGGCCCTTGGCGAAGGTGAGATCGACCATCGACAGGGCGACGGTGTGGAAGGCGAGGTCCCAGGCGGCGAACCACGGGTACTCCCAGGCGTCCGGCATCGACATGATCTCGTCGTTGACCATGTGGTACCAGTTGCTGTTCCGCACCCGGGGGTCGGAGGCGAGCGGGTCGACGCCGTGCTCGGACAGCCAGCGCTCGACGTCGAGGTAGTAGTACTGCTTGCTCCACAGCATCCCGGCCAACGCCTGCCGCACCAGCCGCCGTTCGTCGACCGACGAGTCGGCGGAGGTGATGCCGTCGTAGAACTCGTCCGCCTCCACCCGCCGTTGAGTCATGACGGTGTCGAAGTCGCCGGTCCAGTCGGGCAGTTCGGCGGCACTGAGGCGCAGGCGGACGGTCGCGCTCTGTCCGGCCGGGACGGTGAGCACGTGGTGGACGGCGGCCTTGGTGCCGGTCCGGTCGGGGTTGACCGCTCCGGTCTCCCCCTGGACCACGTACCGGTCGATGCCGTCCTTGACGTACGGCGACGCGTTCGAACTGCCGAAGATCTTCTCGTTGTTGGTGTCGTTCTCGGTGAACAGGGTCTGCGTGTCTGCGTCGCAGTAGAGCCAGCGAGGGCCCAGCTCCTCGTGGTCGGCGCGGAGCGGGCCGCCGGGCTCCTGGTGGATGGACGGGACGGCGGTGCCTCCGGCCCAGGACCAGGTGTGCCGGAACCACAGGGTCGGGAGCAGGTGCAGCGGGGCCTCGTCGGGGCCGCGGTTGTGGGCGGTGATCTCGATCAGCAGATCCTCGGGGCCTGCCTTGGCGTACTCGACGAACACGTCGAAGTAGCGGTCCTCGTCGAAGATGCCGGTGTCGAGGAGTTCGTACTCGAAGTCGCCGCGCCCGCGTGCCGAGTTGGTGGCCTTGAGGTCCTCGTAGGGGTACTCCGCCTGCGGGTATTTGTAGAGGTACTTCATGTACGAGTGCGTGGGCGTGCTGTCGAGGTAGAAGTAGTACTCCTTGACGTCCTCGCCGTGGTTTCCCTCGGAGTTGGTGAGGCCGAACATCCGCTCCTTGAGGATCGGGTCGCGGCCGTTCCACAGCGCGAGCGCGAAGCACAGCCGCTGTTTGTCGTCGCTGACGCCGGCGATGCCGTCCTCGCCCCAGCGGTAGGCGCGGGAGCGGGCCTGGTCGTGGGTGAAGTAGGACCAGGCGTCGCCGCTGTGGCTGTAGTCCTCCCGTACGGTCCCCCACTGACGCTCGCTCAGATAGGGGCCCCAACGGCGCCAGGGCACCCCGGAGTCGTCGGCCTCGGCCAGCCGTCGCCGTTCGGCATCCGGTGTGTCACCGTTCGTCGCCATCACGTGTCCTCCTCGTGGCCCGGCACATTCCCTCAGACTCGGGCGTCTTGGACTCGACCGCAACGGCTCGCGCGGATGGCCATCCGGTGGTCGCGTCCCGTTCGGTCACCCGGCTCGGGCCGGAGGAGCGGCAGGAGTTCACTAGAGCCACAGTCACGGCGAGCAGCAGCGCCGCTGCCGCCGCGACCGGCGCCACCAGGAAGGCTCCGGCGGCGCCGTGCCGGTCGGCCAGGTGTCCGGCGAGCGCCTGCCCGGTCGCGGTGCCGAGCGGGCCGCCCGCGCACAGGATCGTCAGGGCGACGGTCGCCCGGTCTGCGGGCGCGAGGCGTTCGGTGAGCGCGTACAGGCTGATCAGGTAGGGGGCCACGGTCACACCGGCGACGGCCATGGCCGCGGGGATGGCGTGCAGTCTGTCTCCGGCCACGAGAGTGAGGGTGCCCAGCAGCAAGGTCGCCGCGAAGGTCACGTACCGGTGGAGCGGCGTGAAGCGTGCGGGGAGCCAGGCGCAGGCGGCGCCCGCCAGTGCGCTGCCGACGCCGAAGACGGCGTAGAGGAGTCCCGCGCTGCCGGGGTGCCCGCTGTCGTCGGCGTGGGCGGTGACGCCGGTCTGTACGGCGCCGAAGACGGTGCCCATCGCGGCCATGGCAAGGAACATGGTCGCAAGTGGCAGTCGGGGCAAGGGAGTTCGCGAGGTACCCGGTGCCGGTCGGTGTGCGGCTTCGCCGGGGGCGAGGGACAGGGCGAAGGGCAGGGTGGCCAGGAGGAGCAGGGCGATGGCCGCCACGGTCGGTGCTGCCGGGCCGAGGGACGTGAGCAGTCCGACGATCGCCGGGCCCGCGACGAAGCTGATCTCGTCCATGGTCGCCTCGTACGAGAGGGCGGTGGGGACGAGGTCGGGCCGCTCGCGCGCGTGCAGCAGGCGTGACCAGTGGACGCGGACCAGGGGGCCGACCGGCGGCTGGGTGAGTCCGGCCAGGGCAGCCGCGGCGATCATGCCCGGGCGGCCGGTGTGGCTCGCCGCGACGAGGCCG
>NZ_JAWOAI010000104.1:0-22935 GCF_033194735.1 Streptomyces sp. W16 | reverse complement strand
CTGCCCCTGCTGGGCATCTGCCGGGGCATGCAGCTGCTGAACGTCGCGGTGGGCGGCACCCTCGTCCAGCACATCGACGGGCACGCGGAGACACCGGGAGTCTTCGGCCGGCACCCGGTCAAGCCGGTGCCGGGAACGCGGTACGCGGCGGCGGTGCCGGAGGAGATGTCCGTACCGACGTTCCACCACCAGGCCGTGGACCGGCTGGGCGCGGGCCTCGTCGTGTCGGCCTGGGCCGAGGACGGCACCGTGGAAGCCGTCGAACTCCCCTCCGCCGACTGGGTGTTGGGGGTGCAGTGGCATCCGGAGATGGGCGAGGACCTGCGCGTGATGCGGGCGCTGGTGGCAGCGGCCACGGTCGCTACGACGCCGTCTCCCACCGCTTCCTGAGCCAGCCGAGGGCCGCGTCGCCCTGCGCCCGCTGGAAGGCGCGCAGGGTGGGCAGGCCAGGCGGCGGGGGCCGCAGCGAGTGCTCGACGAAGAAGCCGACGAGTCCAGCCAGGGTGGCGGTGACACCGAACGGGTCCGCGCCCTGGGCGAGGGGATGCCGGGTGAACAACTCCTCGGGATCCGGGCCGCCTTGGGCTCGCACACACGGGAGCATGACCAGCAGGTCGAACCAGGGGGCGGCGCGGACGGCGTGCGGCCAGTCGACGAAGACGACCCCGCCGTCGTCCGTGAGCAGCATGTTGTCCGCGCGCAGATCGGCGTGCGCGAGGGTGTCGCCGGACGCGGACTCGGCCCAGGGGGCGGCGAGTTGGGCCAGTTCGGCGAGGTGCGCGACCGTCCACGGGTCGAGTCGTCCGGTGACGTCGCCCACCGCGCCGTCGAGCAGGTGCCGCCAGCCGTCGAAGGCGCCCGCGAGGCTCTCGGCCACGGGCGGGGCGGCCACGGGAGAAGGCGTGAGAACGCGCCCCAGCTCCTCCACGGCACGCAGCACCCGCACCAACTCGCCCTCCCGCCAAGGGACATGAGGCTGCCGCCCCACCACCTCCTCGAAGACCAGGACAACCCAGGTGCCGTCGTCATGGGTGCCGAGGAGGCGAGGGGCGGGAACCGCGGGCGGGAGAGCCGCGGCGTTGCCGGCCTCCGTGCGGTGCAGCTTCGGGCTGTGCGGGTTGACCTCGGCACTGACCGCCTTGACGAAGGCACGAGTGCCGTCGGCGGTCCGCACCCGAGCGGCGGTACCCGGGGAGAAGCCGCCGGGCTGAGTGACGGCACGCGTCACGACCGAGCCGAGCAGCCGCGCGCCGGCGTCGCGGACGTGGGCGGGGAGCGCTTCCCAGGGGGTGCGGACGCCGGTGGCGGGCGGGGCGGTGGGAAGAGACATGCGGTTCATGGTGCGGGAGTTCGGCGGGGGTGCGCCAAGGGTTTTCGCCACCGCTGCTCGTGCTCCGGGCTGGGTCCGGGCTGGGGTGGCGGACCTTTTGACTACTCCGAGTCGGGGTGGCGCACTTCTCGACCTACCGGGTCGGGGTGACGCACTTCTCGACCCACCGGGTCAGGGCGGCGCACCTCTCGACCCACCGGGTCGGGGTGACGCACCACTCGACCCACCGGGTCGGGGCGGCGCACCACTCGACCCACCGGGTCGGGGCGGCGCACCACTCGACCCACCGAGCCGGGGCGGCGCACCACTCGACCCACCGAGCCGGGATACCGCACCTCTCGCCCTCCCGAGCCGAGGCCGCACACCCCCCGCCCCACCGAGCCGCGATACCGCACCTCTCGCCCTCCCGAGCCGAAGTCGCACACCCCCCGGCCTACCGAGCCGGGGTGACGCACTTCTCGACCCACCAGGTCGGGGTGGCGCACCACTCGACCCACCGAGCCGGGATACCGCAACTCCCGCCCTCCCGAGCCGAGGCCGCACACCCCCCGCCCCACCGAGCCGGGGTCACGCACTTCTCGACCCACCGAGTCGGGTGGTGGGTGGGCATAGGTCGGGGGTCTGGGGGCGGAGCCCCCGGGGCCGGGCGCTAACCCCGGGTCAGGGACAGGAGTTCGCGGGCCGGGCCCGTCGGTCGGTGGCCCGTTGGCCAGACCGCTCTGAGGTCGCGGGCCAGGGTGACTCCCTCCACCGGTATGCGGACCAGACGTCGCGTCGACAGTTCCTCGCCCACCGCCAGTTCGCTCAGGACAGCCGGCCCCGCTCCGCTCACCGCCGATGCCTTGACCGCCGTAGTGGAGGACAACTCGATCAACGGGCGGGCCAGACCGCCCAGCGCCGCGTCCAGTACCTGGCGTGTGCCCGAGCCCTTTTCCCGGAGGATCAGCGGTGTCGACGCCAACTCCGTTGCGGGGACGGGGCGTCGGCGGCGGGCCCAGGGATGGGTGGGGGCCGTCACGACGATCAGATGGTCGTGGGCGATCACCGTGGAGTCCAAGCCGGGCGGGACCGACAGACCCTCCACGAAGCCGAGGTCCGCCTCGTCGGACAGCAGCTGTTCCGCGACCGTCGTGGAGTTGCCCGCCAGCAACGACACCGCCGTGTCGGGGCGTTGAGAGCGCAGAGCCAGGAGCCAACCGGGGAGCAGGTACTCCGCGATGGTCATGCTCGCGGCGACGCGGAGCCGGGAGTCGCGTCGGTGCCGTAGCGCCTGGGCGCCCGCGTCGAAGGCGGCGGCGGCCTCGACGACCCGGCGGGCCCAGTCGGTGACCAGAGCGCCGGCGTCGGTCAGGCGTGAGCCGCGCGGGGAGCGGTCCACGAGTGCCACGCCGAGCTGCCGTTCCATGGAGCGGATCCGGCTGCTGGCCGCCGGCTGGGTGATGCCGAGCTCGCGTGCCGCGCCACCGAGGCTGCCGAGCCGGGCCACCGCCAGGAGCAGTTCCAGCGCGCCCAGGTCCGGCACCCGGTGCGCTATCGACCCTTCCCGCTGACCATCCGTCTCGCCACTGCTCATAAATCCAGTTTATGTCCCCATAGACACATACTCCCTGGTCGCCTGTCTCAGCCGACGAGACGCTGGACACATGGTCACCGCAGTTCGTCACCTCGGACCCAACTGGTACGCGTCCGTCATGGGCACCGCCATCGTCGCCACGGCCGGCGCCGGGCTCCCCCTCCACCTCCCGGGACTGCGCACGGCCTGCACCACCGTCTGGGCCCTCTCCCTCGCCCTCCTCCTGACCCTGCTCGCCGCCCGCACCCTGCACTGGACCCACCACCGCGACCAGGCCCGCGCCCATCTCCAGGACCCGGCGACGGCCCCGTTCTACGGCTGCCTGGCGATGGCCCTGCTGGCGGTGGGCGGCGGCGCCCTGGTCGTCGGGCAGGACTGGATCGGGCTGCGGGCGGCGGTCGTCCTCGACGCCGTGCTGTTCGGGGCCGGTACGGTCGTCGGGCTGGTGGCCGCCGTGGCCGTCCCGTACCTGATGGCCGTACGGCATCACGTGCACCCCTCGGAGGCGACCCCGGTGTGGCTGCTGCCCGTCGTCGCGCCCATGGTGTCCGCCGCCCTCGGGCCGCTGCTGGTGCCCCATCTGCCGCCCGGACAGCCCCGGGAGACACTGCTCCTCGCCTGCTTCGCGATGTTCGGGCTGAGTCTGCTCGCCACGCTCCTGATGCTGCCGCTGGTCTTCGCCCGGCTGGTCACCGGCGGACCGCTGCCCCTCGCGCTGACCCCGACGCTGTTCCTGGTGCTCGGCCCGCTCGGTCAATCCACCACCGCCGTCGGCAAGTTCGCGGACTTCGCCCCCGGTGTCGTACCGGCCGCGTACGCCCAGGGCTTCAGCCTCCTCGCCGTTCTCTACGGCGTCCCCGTCATGGGCTTCGCGCTGCTCTGGTTCGCCCTCGCCACCGCGCACGTGGTGCGCGCCCGGCGCCGGGGCATGGGCTTCGCGATGACCTGGTGGGCGTTCACCTTCCCGGTCGGCACCTGCGTCACCGGCGCGGAGTCCCTGGCCCGGCACACCGGACTGGCCGTCTACGACGGGCTCGCCGTCGTCCTGTACGGCGTGCTCGTCGTCGCCTGGGTCACCGCCGCCGCGCAGACGGCCCGGGGTCTGGTCAGCGGCGAGCTGCTCGCAGGGCCGCGGCCAGTACCCGTGGCGCTTCGGCCAGTGACGGCCCGTACCACGTCAGGTGCCGGCCGCTGACGAGCGCGCAGGGCAGGCCGGGGAAGGCCTCCGGTCCGTCCTCGGCCGTGAAGCGGTACGGCTCGTCGGGGAGGACCACCAACTCCGGTTCCGCCGCCCGTAGTTCGTCCACGGTGACACGCGGGTAGCGCTCGGCGTGCGTCGCGTACGCGTGGTCGACTCCCAGACGGGACAGCACATCGCCCGCGAAGGTGTCCCGGCCGAGCACCATCCACGGGCGGCGCCAGACGGGGACGACGGCGGTCAACCGGCGCTCGGGGGCCGGGAGTTCGGCCCATGCCCGCTCGGCCTCGTCCAGCCAGCGCGGTCGTGGCGATGCTCCGCAGGCGTCGAGGACCCGGTCCAGTTCACGGAAGGCCCCCGGGACATCACGGACCTCCGTGACCAGGACACCGACACCCGCCTCGCGCAGGGCCGTCAGGTCGGGCTCGCGGTTCTCCTCCTCGTTGGCGACCACCAGGTCGGGTGCGAGGGCGAGGATCGGGTCGAGCTTCGGGTTCTTGGTGCCGCCGACGCGGGTGACGTCCAGGCCGGGCGGATGGCTGCACCAGTCCGTCGCGCCGACCAGAACTCCCGGCAGCGATACGGCTATTGCCTCCGTCAGGGACGGCACCAGCGAGACGACGCGCATCAGCGCGGGCGGTCCTGGACCGCCTCGATGTGCTCGGCCACCGCGACCACGACGACCCGGGTGTCCGGCACGGTCGCGCGCCAGCGGTGCCGCACCCCGCCGGTCAGGTACATCGTGTCGCCGCGCACGAGACGGTACGCGCGTCCCTCCGCCTCGATCTCGACGGCGCCGTCCGCGACGTACATCAACTCGTCGTTGCGGTGCTGGAATTCGCGTCCGGCGTCATGGTCACCGGTGAACTCCGAGGCGTGCAGCTGGTGATGACCCCGTACCAGCGAACGCATCCGGGGTGCGGCCGACTCGGGTTCCTCGGCGCGTACGACGTCCACGCTGCACGCGGGGTCGGCGGCGGCGAGGAGTTCGACGGCCGTGGTGCGCAGGGCGTCGGCCACCTTCTCCAGGGAACTCCGGCTGGGGCGCGCCCGGTCGTTCTCGACCTGGCTCAGGAAGGGCACCGACAGACCGCTGCGCTCGGCCACGACGGCGAGCGTCAGGTCCAGCGCGCGGCGCCGCCGCCGTACGGCCGCACCCACCCGAAGGGGCTGTTCTTTGTGGTCGCCCATCGCTCCGGCTCCCTCCTTCGCTCGTCGGCCTGCGGTTGGTTCTGAAACTGCCTCTGATGAGTTCTCTGCACCCTACGCATGTTCGGCAAACCGTTTCATGCGCCTGTCACATCCACGTCACACAGCGTGCGATCGGACTTCACAGTTCTGGCCAGTGTGCGAGGGCCCGCCGCCCCTCTATCAGCGTGTGAGTTCGTCCCTACTCTTCAATGCGTACGCGGTCGCCTGTGTTCCCGCTCACATCGCGGGCCCGATTGCGGGGCTTCGTAGCGCTATGTGGTTGGCCGAATCCTTTTCGTGCCGGACAGGGGCACCGAGAAAGGTGGGCCCCGCCGCACGAAGGGGGGAACGTGCGGTGGGGCCCACCTCTGGGGCGGCGGCTGCGGGACTGTCAGGTCACCCGGCCGCCTGGCTCTGCTGGTTCTTTGTGACCGGGGCCCACTGGTCCACGAAGCTCGGGTGCTGCTTCAGCCAGGTGCGGACGGCGGCCTGCTCCTGGCCCTTGCCGGACTTCTGGATCTGCGCCTCCAGACCGGTGAGCTGCGCCTCGGTCATGCGGAAGTCCTTCAGCCACTTGCCGACGTCGGGGTTGTCGGCGGCGAAGCCCTTGCGGGCCACGGTGTGCACGCCGTCGCCCTTGCCCCAGGTGCCCTTCGGGTCGGTGAGTTTCTTCAGCTTGTAGTCGCTGTACGCCCAGTGCGGCGACCAGAGCGTGACGACGATCGGCTGCTTCTTGGCGTACGCGCGCTTCAGCTCGGCCAGCATCGCCGGGGTGGAGCCGTCGACGACGTCGTAGGAGCCCTGGAGGCCGTACTCCTTGAGGACCTTGGTCTTGAGCATGCCCATCATTCCGGCGCTCGGTTCGATGCCGGTGATCTTGCCGCCGAACTCGGAGGCGTGGGCCTTGAGGTCGGCGAGGGAGTTGACGTCCTTCACGTACGACGGGACGGTCAGCTCCAGGGACGTGGAGCCGTACCAGCTGCCGAGGTCGTCGAGCTGCTTGCCGTACTTCTTCCAGTACTCGGCGTGCGTGGTGGGCAGCCAGGAGTCGGTCTGGAAGTCGACCTGGCCGGTGGCGAGGCCGGTGTAGAGCGGACCGGCCGCGTACTGGGTGGTCGTCACCTTGTAGCCGCGCTCCTCCAGGAGTTCCTTCCAGAGGAAGGTGGAGGCGATGCCCTCGTCCCAGGGGATGTAGCCGATGGTGATCTCCTTGCCCTTGCCGACGTCCGTGGCGGAGGTCGCCTTCGTGCCGGAGGAGGAACCGAAGACGCCCAGGCCGCCGGCCACCAGAGCGAGGACGACCACGCCGATCACGGCGAACGCGGGGCGGGGGCGGTAGTTCCAGGGCTTGGTGCTCTCCGCCGCGCGGGCCTTGGCGGCGGCCCTGCGGCCCAGCGGGGAGATCTGGGTGCCGAGCGCGCCGGTCATCCGGTCGAGGTAGATGGCGAGGACAACGATGCCGACGCCCGCCTCGAAACCGAATCCGATGTCGAGCCGGCCGATGGCCTCGTTGACCGCGCCGCCGAGACCGCCGGTGCCGACCATGCCGGCGATGACGACCATCGACAGTCCGAGCATGATGACCTGGTTGACGCCCGCCATGATCGTCGGGAGTGCCAGGGGTAGTTGGACGCGCAGGAGTGTGTCGCGCGGTGAGGTGCCGAACGCCTCGGCCGCTTCTACGAGTTCGGCGTCGACCTGCCGTATGCCCAGCTCGGTCATGCGGACGCCGGGGGCGAGCGCGAAGATCAGGGTGGCGATGACGCCGGCGGAGGTGCCGAGCCCGAAGAAGAGGATCGCCGGGATCAGCAGCACCATCGACGGCATCGTCTGGAGCAGGTCGAGGGCGGGCCGTACGACCGCGCTGACCGTCTTGGAGCGGGCCGCCCAGATGCCCAGCGGGATCGAGATCACCAGGGCGATGACGGTCGCGACCAGCACCAGGGCCAGGGTCGACATGGACCGGTCCCACAGGTCGAGCGAGTCGATCAGCAGGAACCCGGCGAAGGCCAGGACACCCGCGACCAGCCCGCGCAGCCACCAGGCGAGCACCGCCAGGATGCCCGCGAGGAGCAGGGGTTCGGGCGCGGTGAGGACCGTGTTGACGCCGTCGTACATGCCCTCGACGACCGTCTTGATCGCGTCGAAGAGCCAGGACATGTGGGCGACCAGCCAGTCGACACCGGAGTCGACCCAGTCACCGAGCGGGAGCCTAGGCACAGGCGGTCACCTGCTCCTGCTCCGTGCCGGAGTCCCCGCCGAGAAACGCGACCAGGCGCTCCTGCGGTACGACTCCCACGACCTCGTCGGCCGCGTCGAGCACCGCGACCGGGTGGGTGAGGCGGGCGCTGAGGGCGCACAGGTCGGTGAAGGAGGTGTCGGGCGCGGCGGTCTCGCAGTCGCAGTCGGCCTCGTGGCCGTCGACGCCGGTGTCCATGACGGCGGACGCGGTCAGCACCCGGGAGCGGTCGACGTCCTGGATGAAGGAGGCGACGTAGTCGTTGGCGGGGCGCAGCAGGATGTCCTCGGCGGTGCCGGTCTGGACGATCCTGCCGTCGCGCATGACGGCGATACGGTCGCCGAGGCGCATGGCCTCGTTGAGGTCGTGGGTGATGAAGACGATCGTCTTCTTCAACGACTTCTGCAGTTCAAGGAGTTGGTCCTGCATGTCCCGGCGGATCAGCGGGTCGAGGGCGCTGAAGGACTCGTCCATGAGGAGCAGGTCGGCGTCGGTGGCGAGCGCCCGGGCCAGGCCGACGCGTTGCTGCATTCCGCCGGACAGCTCGTCGGGCCAGGAGTCCTCCCAGCCGGCCAGGCCGCACAGGGCGAGGGCCTTGCCGGCGCGGGCTTCGCGCTCGGCGCGGGGCACGCCCTGCACTTCGAGGCCGTAGGCGGCGTTCTCGCGGACACTGCGGTGCGGGAAGAGCGCGAAGTGCTGGAAGACCATGCTGATCTTGTGGGCGCGGACCTCGCGCAGTTCGCGGTCGGTGAGCGCGGTGAGGTCCTGGCCGTCGAAGAGGACGCGGCCGGCGGTGGGCTCCAGGAGTCCGTTGAGCATGCGCAGGAGCGTGGACTTGCCGGAGCCGGACAGGCCCATGACGACGAAGATCTGGCCGGGTGCGACGGAGAAGGAGGCGTCGATCACGGCCGCGGTGGTGCCGTCGGCGCGCAGTTCCTCCCGGTCGGCTCCTGCTCGGAGCCGTTCGACTGCCTGGTCGGGTCGTCTGCCGAACACCTTGTGCAGGTGTTCGGCTTCTAGCCTGGCTGACACGCGTACCTCTCGTTCGGGGGCAGGACGCGGAGGCGATGGCGAGGGCCAGGGGCCTGACGGCCCATCGGCAGTTGAATGTGCAACCGGCACCGCTCCGAGGCCGCGCCTGCCCTCGCTTCACCGACGCAAACACGGAGTGGGCCAGGTCACTCGCGCCGTAGGATCACCGACGATGCCGCTGTCGGGGACCGTGGGGGGCTGTCGTGGAACGACCGGACGACCGTGTGCCGTCGGCTTTGCGCTTCAGTACGGAGCTCGTCGCCTGGATCGGCATGCCCTGGGCCCTCTCCGGACACTCGTGGCCGCTGGCCGTGCTGTCGCTGGTGGTGCTGATCGGACTGCCGAGCGTCTTCACCACTCCGGGTGACAAGGCGCACGTGGTCGTCGCCGTCCCGGGGTGGGTGACGATCCTCCTCGTGCTGCTCCAGGTCGCCAGCGCCCTGGTCGCCGCCTGGTGGATCATGCCGCTGTGGGCCGCCGTCCTGGTGTCCGTGCTCGCCGCCGCCACCCTGGTCACGGAACGTCCGCGCTGGACATGGCTGTTGACACTGCCGGCCCGTGCCAGTACGTGACCGTGGGCGTCGTGCGGCATGATGCGTGACGTGACCGGACGACTGATGCTCCTCGACACCGCCTCGCTCTACTTCCGCGCCTACTTCGGCGTCCCGGAGTCCGTGAAGGCACCGGACGGGACGCCGGTGAACGCCGTGCGCGGGCTGCTCGAATTCATCGACAGGCTGGTCAAGGACCACCGGCCCGACCAGCTGGTCGCGTGCATGGACGCGGACTGGCGGCCCCAGTGGCGGGTCGATCTGATCCCCACCTACAAGGCGCACCGCGTCGCCGAGGTGCGCGAGAGCGGCCCGGACGCGGAGGAGGTGCCGGACACGCTCTCCCCGCAGGTCCCGATCATCGAGGCCGTCCTCGACGCGGTCGGTATCGCGCGGGTGGGCGTAGAGCCGTACGAGGCCGACGACGTGATCGGCACGTTCACGGCCCTGGCCAAGGGCCCGGTGGACATCGTCACCGGTGACCGCGACCTGTACCAGCTCGTCGACGACGCCCGCGGCATCCGCGTCCTGTATCCGATCAAGGGTGTCGGCTCCCTCCAGCTCACCGACGAGGCGGTGCTGCGCGAGAAGTACGGTGTCGACGGCCGCGGTTACGTGGATCTGGCGCTGCTGCGCGGCGACCCCAGCGACGGTCTGCCGGGGGTGCCCGGGATCGGCGAGAAGACGGCGGCCAAGCTCCTCGCCGAGTTCGGTGACGTGCCCGGGATCATGGCGGCGATCGACGACCCCAAGTCCAAGCTGACCCCTTCGCAGCGCAAGCGCCTCGACGAGGCGCGGCCGTATGTCGCGGTCGCGCCCAAGGTCGTACGGGTCGCGGACGACGTGCCGCTGCCCGATGTCGACCCCACCCTGCCGCACGCCCCGCGCGATCCGGAGCTGGTGGGCGCACTGGCGGAACGCTGGGGGCTGGGCGGATCATTGCAGCGACTGCTCACCACGCTGGGCGCGTAAGCATTGTTCTTGCCCTTTCTTTCTTGCCTTTCACAGAGAATGTAGTGCTAGCTTAGGTAAGCCTAAGCATGGGAATCTGGGAGGCCGTCATGGCAGAACGTCCGGCACGGAAGCCGCGTAAGCCCCACTCCGCGCAGGTCGTCCGCACCGAGCGCCTGACTCCTCACATGCAGCGCGTGGTGCTCGGTGGCGAGAGTCTTGCCGAGTTCTCGGCGGACACCTGCACCGACCACTACGTGAAGCTGCTCTTCCCGGCCGGGGGCGCCACCTACCCCGAGCCCTTCGACATGGAGCGCATCCGCGCCGAGTTCCCGCGCGAGCAGTGGCCGGTGACCCGGACCTACACCGTGCGCGCCTGGGACCCCGAGCACCTCGAAATGACCCTGGACTTCGTGATCCACGGCGACGAGGGCCTCGCCGGCCCCTGGGCCACCCGCGTCCAGCCGGGCGAGACCGTCCACTTCATGGGCCCCGGCGGCGCCTACGCCCCCGACGCGGGCGCCGACTGGCACCTGTTCGCCGGGGACGAGAGCGCGCTGCCCGCGATCGCCCGCGCCCTGGAGTCGCTGCCCGAGGGCGCCGTGGCACACGCCTTCGTGGAGATCTCCGGCCCCGAGGAGGAGCAGAAGATCGACTCCGACATCGAGGTCGTCTGGCTGCACCGCGGGGACCGTCCCGTCGGCGAGGCGCTCGTCGAGGCGGTACGGGCCCTGGAGTTCCCGGAGGGCCGCGTGCACGCGTTCGTACACGGCGAGGCGGCCTTCGTGAAGGACCTGCGGGCCCTGCTGCGCGTCGAGTCCGCGATCCCGCGCGAGGACCTGTCGATCTCCGGCTACTGGCGGCTCGGCCACAACGAGGACGGCTGGCAGGCCTCCAAGCGCGACTGGAACGCGAAGATCGAGGCCGAGCAGGAGGGTGCTACGGCAGCCGCCTAGAACGGGTGGAGAGGGGCGCCGCCTTCGAACGACTTCGAGGGGACGCCCCTTGGTTGTGCCCCGGTTTCGCGTGCCTCTATACGGACCGCTGATACGACCTGAACGTACGGATCGACAGCCACACCGCCACCACCGCGAGCCCCAGCAGCGCACCGCCCCGGCTGAGCACGTCACCCCAGTCGGGATGCTCGGACATCGCCGAACGGCCCGCCACCATCGCCCAGTTGAGCGGGTTGAAGTCGGCTGTGTGCCGCATCCACGAGGGCATCTGCGAGGGCGCCATGAAGGCGCTCGACAGGAACGTCAGCGGCAGCAGCAGGAAGGTGTTGATGCCGATGATCGACTCCCGCTGCTGCACCAGCATGCCGAGCGCGTTCGACAGCGCCCCGAATATGGTGCCGAGCAGTACCGAGGCCACGACCAGGATCGCGATGCCGCCGACGCCGCCCGGGTAGTCGGCGCCGCCCAGCAGTCCGAGCAGGACGATGATCACCGACTGGAGTGCGGTGACCAGTCCGTTGTTGACGACATTGCCGTTCATCAGCGCGGCCCGGCTGACCGGGGTGGTCAGGAAGCGGTTGAGGGTGCCGCGCTGGATCTCCTCCAACGTGCCCATGCCCGCCCACATGTTGGAGCTGAGGGCGCTCATCGCGACCACGCCGGGGACGAGGTAGTCCAGATACGAGGTGGTCCCGAAGCCGCCGAGTTCGACGACCTTCTTGAAGAGGCTGCCGAAGAGGAACAGCCAGATCACCGGCTGGATGAGGGTGATGACCGCGAAGGCGGGCTGCCGTACGAACACCATGAGTTGACGCTGCGTCATGTACCAGGTCTGGGAGACGGCGGTGCTCATCGCACACCTCCGGCGACGGCGAGGTGCTCGGTGCTGTCCGCGCCGGCCTCGGAGTAACGGCGGCCGGCGTAGCGGAGATAGACGTCGTCGAGCGAGGGGCGGGCGACGGTCGCGGCGGCGACCCCGACGCCGACCCGCTCGAACGCCGCCAGCAGGACGGGCATCGCGGCTGCTCCGTCGTCGGCGCGGGCACTGACCCGGCGTCCGTCGACCAGCACCTCGTGCACGCCCGGCAGTCCGACGAGGGTGCTCCTGAGCAGCGTACGACCGGCGTCGCCGACCGCTTCGCGCAGCTCCAAGTGGACGGCGTCGCCCCGGAGTTCGCCCTTGAGGGAGTCGGGGGTGCCCTCCACGACGACCCGGCCGCGGTCGACGATCGCGATGCGCTCGGCGAGCCGGTCGGCCTCTTCGAGGTAGTGCGTGGTGAGCAGGATGGTCAGCCCCTCCTCCCCCGCGAGCCGGCCGATCTCGTCCCACATCGCGGTGCGGGCCTCGGGGTCGAGACCGGTGGTGGGCTCGTCCAGGAAGAGCACCTCGGGACGGTGCACCAGGCCGAGCGCCACGTCCAGGCGGCGGCGCATTCCGCCGGAGTAGCCCTTCACCGGGCGCCGTGCGGCGTCGGCGAGAGTGAAGCGGTCGAGGAGTTCGTCCACCCGTTCCGTGAGGGCGGCGCCCTTCAAGCCGTAGAGCCTGCCCTGGAGTTGGAGGTTCTCGCGGCCGGTCGCCGTCGGGTCGGCGCCCGAGTTCTGGGCGACCACGCCGATCGCGCGGCGCACCCGGTCCGGGTGGCGCAGCACGTCGTGGCCGGCGACGGTGGCCGTGCCCGAGTCGGGCCTGGCCAGGGTGGTGAGGATCTTGACGGTGGTGGACTTGCCGGCGCCGTTCGGCCCGAGGAGGCCGAAGACGGTGCCGGGCTCGACGGTGACGTCCATGCCGTTGAGGGCGGTGACGTCGCCGGGATAGGTCTTGATCAGTTGGCGTGCCGCTACTGCGGGCGCACGGGTACTGCCCATGACAGCTCTCCATGAATGAGCGGATGTGAGATGTGAAAGGTCACGACTGATCCGCGTGCAGAGCGCCGGGCTATCCTGGGTGTGCCGCACCTCGATCGCCTGGCTTGCCGCACGGTGGGTCGGTCTCGGGGTTCGTGACCCCGGCCGGGCTGCTGCAACAGCCCTGTCGGGGTCAGTCTTCGCTAGGTGAACTCCGGTGGCGGTTCCCCCGTTTCGTGGAAGTGGCGCCAGCCTTCGACGCCGAGCATCGAGCCCTTCCTGAGCTCCTCCAGGAAGCCGCGGACCCATTCGGTCTGCGCCTCGATCATGTGCAGTTGGTACTCGACCTCGATCAGGAACAGCCGGGGCACCGACTCGTAGAGCTTCTCCAGCGCCCCGCGCTCACCGGCCGCCTGCACCTCCAGGTTCTTCACCCGCTCCTCCAGGAGCGTCGCCACCTCGTCGGGATGCAGGGCGCCCAGCAGCGAGAGGGCCGTCTCGAAGATGGGGAACTCCTTGACCGGGCGGGCCAGCAGCTCCGACAGCCACTCGGTCATCTCCTCGCGCCCGGCGCCGGTCAGTCCGTAGACCGTGCGCTCGGGGCGGTTGCCCTTGCGCTCTATGTCGGCGACCTCGACGAAGCCGTACTTCTCCAGGTTCTGCACGACCGTGTAGAGCGAGCCGTAGTTGATCTTCGTGCTGGTGTCCTTGCCCTGGCGGCGCAGGGTCTGGGCGATCTCGTACGGATGCATGGGGCCTTGACAGAGGGTCACCAGCACGGCGAGTGCCAGCGGGTTGCTGAGCTTGCGACGCTTCGCGGCCACCGGGACCACCACCTCCACCCACTCATCGCGTCCGAATATCCGTTGCCGAACATATCGCGAGTCGCCGCGGAACGTCAATACACGATGTATCGCGATTTTGCGGCGTGGGCAAGGGCGTGAGGACTTGGGCCCGCCATGGACACCGTCGCGTGACGCGTCCGAAACAGGCCGTCCCTAATTTCTGTCACCCGACAGGAATTCGCGCCGAAGGCAGGTGCCGCCGTGGCCACAACCACCCCCTCCGACGTACGCCCCGATCCGCCCCACTCCCCCGACGACGCCTCCCTCGCCGAGTTCGGCTACCGCCAGGAGCTGCATCGCAGCCTCGGCCGGTACGCGTCGTTCGCGGCCGGGTTCTCCTTCATCTCCGTACTGACGACCGTCTTCCAGTTCTTCGCCTTCGGGTACGCGTTCGGCGGCCCGGTCTTCTTCTGGGCCTGGCCGATCGTGCTGGCCGGCCAGCTGCTGGTGGCCGCCTGCTTCGCGGAACTGGCCGCGCGCTATCCGATCTCGGGCGCGATCTACCAGTGGTCCTCGCGCCTCTCCAACGCGACCTTCGGCTGGTTCGCCGGCTGGATCATGGTGATCGGCCAGATCGTGGTCGTGGCCGCGGCGGCGCTCGCGCTCCAGATGGTGCTCCCCGCGATCTGGTCGGGCTTCCAGCTGGTGGGCACCGACCCCGCGCCCACCTCACCGGACGGCGCGGCCAACGCGGCGGTCCTCGGCGTGATCCTGCTGATCCTGACGACCCTGGTGAACATCCTCGACAACCGCGTGATGTCGGTGATCAACCGCGTCGGAGTGACGGCGGAGATCATCGGCGCGATCCTGATCATCGTCCTCCTCCTGACCCACTCGAACCGCACCCCGAGCATCACCTTCCACACGACCGGCAGCCTGGAGAGCGGCCTGCTCGGCGCGCTGCTGGTCGGCTCGTTCACGGCGGCGTACGTGATGATCGGCTTCGACAGCGCGGGCGAGATGAGCGAGGAGACCCACAACCCCCGCCGCACCGCGCCCCGCACGATCCTCACCGCGCTCACCGCAGCGGGCCTGCTCGGCGGCCTGATCATCCTCGGCGGCCTGCTCGCCGCGCCCAGCCTGACCGACGGCCACCTGGGCGTCGACGGCCTCAGCTACGTCCTGACGAGCAGCCTCGGCGACGGCGTCGGCAAGGCCCTGCTGGCCGACGTGGTGGTGGCGATCGCGGTGGCGACCCTCGCCATCCAGACGGCGGCCTGCCGCATGCTCTTCTCGATGGCCCGAGACGGCCAACTCCCCTTCTCCGCCCGCCTGTCCAAGGTCAACCCCCGCACCGGAATGCCCAGCGCCCCCGCCCTGGTCGTCGGCGTCCTCGCGGCGGCCCTGCTCCTCCTCAACTTCGCCTCCCCGGACGCCTTCCTGGCCATCGGCACCACCTGCATCGTGATGCTGTACCTGGCCTACGCGATGGTCACGGGCCCCCTGCTGATCCGCCGCCTGCGCGGCGAGTTCACCACGGAGGGCACGGACGAGACGGGCGCCCGGCTGTTCTCCCTGGGCCGGTGGGGGGTGCCGGTCAACGCCCTGGCACTGCTCTACGGCCTCGTCATGACCGTCAACCTGGCGTGGCCGCGGGCCGCGGTGTACGACCCGGCGGGCGGGCACTGGTACTTCCAGTGGTTCACGGTGTTGTTCCTGGTGGTCACGGTGGGACTGGGGTGCCTGTACCGGTGGCTGGGGGCACGTCAAGGGCGCAGTGCGGAGGAAGGGGCACCGCTGGCGGTGCCTGCGGAATCGGGCTGAACGCCGCCGCGCCGTGGTGTCCTCATTGAGGGAAAGACGCTCCAAGGCCGCAAGCACAGGACCACTCAGGCCCACCGGTAGAACTGCCGGTGGGCCTGACCGCCTAGGGCGACATCGTTGAGGGCCGCCTCATCCGGTGACTGTGCCGTCGGCGTGGGTTCCCTGCAGACACTCCGCTCGGACCTGGACCCCGTGCGGGGTCAGGGTCATACGGGGTTCGATATGCGGCAGTTGATGGCCCACACGCGAGAACCGCCATTGGGACACGATCGTGGACAGGGCGAGTGTCGCCAAGGTCATCGCGTAGCTCTCACCGATGCACTTGCGCGCGCCTCCACCGAACGGAATGAAAGCACCGCGCACGTGTTGCTGTTCCGGAAGCCACCGGTCGGGATCAAAGCAGTCGGGGCGTGGATTGAATCGCTCGTCATGATGGATGAGATACGGGCTGTAGATGAGGGTGGTCTCGGGCGGGATCACGGCGTCCGCCAGCCGGGCTTCGGTGCTGGTCGTTCGTGTCAAGATCCATCCGGGAGGATAGAGGCGTAGCGTCTCGGTGATGACCCGGCGCGCCAGGTCGAGCTGGGGAAGATCATCCCAAGTGGCAGTTCGGGTGCCGAGAACCTTGACCGTCTCGGTGCGCAATCGCTCTTGGACATCGGAGTTCTGGCACAGGAGGTGCAGAGCCCAGGTAAGTGCCACTGCAGTGGATTCGATGCCGGCGACTAGCAGGGTCATGATCTGCGCGTGGATCTCGGCGTCGCCGAGGGATCCTCCTGCGTCGTCCTGCGTTTTGAGGAGCATCGAAAGCACATCGCCGTGGGTCTCATCGTCTTGCCGGTACAGGCTGATGGTCTTGCTGACCGCGGCCCATGCTCGATTACGAGCCCGCTCATAGCGCAAGTTCGGGGGAATCGGCAGACGGCTCAGCGAAGGCGGGAGGACAGCCTGCTGGTAGATACCTCGAAAGATTTCTGGCAGACATTCCTTGACGGTGTCCACTGCGGGTCCCGCGGCTTCAGCCGTGAACAAGGTTCGAGCAATGGTGTCACTCGCGAAATCGTACATCTGCGCCGCTACGTCGACAGTCTGTCCGTCACTCCAGCTGATTGCGAGCGTGTCGATTTGCTGGGACATGATGGCGGCGTATTCACGCAGGCACGTGCGGGAGAAGGCCGGCTGCAAGCTGCGTCGCTGTCGTCGATGGGCGCTATGAGGGCACGAAGCAAGGCCGTTCCCAAGCGCATTTCCGATCCGTTCGATGATGGGTCCGCCCTTGTCGTACATGCGGTCGTGCAGGAGAACTTCCTGGACGAGTTCAGGCCGGCAGACCACGACAGCCGTTTGTGGACCCAGCCGTATCTGTACCAAATCACCGTGGGCGGGGAGGGTGTTCAGGAAACGCAGCGGGTCACGGAGCAGGGGAAACAGATGCCCGACGATCGGCAGTGCCCCTGGAGCCTGTGTGATGCCTTCAAGGTCAGTTGCCATGACGTGTTTCGCCCTCCTTGGGATGGGAGCCTCGTGAAGGCCGGCATCGAGTGAGCCAGGGGTGCTCCTTGCCGGTCACCCACCACTGCGCGCGGATGCACGATCCCGGCTCGGGAGCATCTCCTGCAGATGAGCATGCTGTTGATCCGACTCGTCCGAGGTGACGGGGATCTCGTAGCGCGTGGTGTTCCCGTACCAACGCAGGCATCCATTCGTCCACTGCCGCATTCCGGCAGTGACGTGCAGGATCTCTTCACGGGTGCCGGACGGCACACCACGGCTCTTCAGGAAGGGCCAGAGCCGCTTTTCGGCGGCCAGGAAGTCGGCCACTCGCTCCTGGACCTTGGCAACGGCCGAGGCGATGGCTTCCTGCAGCGAGAGTCCGCCGGCATGTTGCATGACGATGACGACATTGTGGAAATCTCCACGTATGCCATCCAGGCGAATGGAATGCAAGTCGTTCTGCCAAGCAACCACATCGCTCGCAGCTTCGACGATCTCCCTGAACAGGCCCGTCTCGTAGATGCTTTCGGGCACCTCCGCGCGCTGGCTGAGTTCGACCAGATCGAAGCCGAACTCCATACCCACCGACAATCGCCTGGTCTGAGTGAAACTGTCGATCCCGGGGGGAGTTCCGCGGAACCGATTCTCGGACTCCTCGGTGAATCCTTGGAAGAACAGGTCCAGGTGCCGGTTCAGCCGTCCGTGAAGCGCCGGAGAGAGCCTTTCACCAGTACGGATGGAAAGATCCGTGAGCGCCCTCGTGAAAGGAGTCTGCTCCTGTGCGGGAGCAGGGTCTTTTCCGGTGTTGATGATGCCCATCAGGCGCCTGTGGACCGGAGCCCAGGCTTCCGGGTCATCGTAGATCTTCAACGTGTGTAAGTCGTCCAGGATGAAGGTGACGAAAAGCCATTCCGCACAGAGGCAGAGATCACGGAATGAAGCTTCCGGATAGGTCCAGGCAACAAATTTCCCATAGCCCGCTTCCAGCCGCTTCCGGCCGCCCTGTGTCTCTGCCAGCCCGAGACTCTCGCCGAGCGAGCGGACGTATTCTTCTATCCGCCGACTGTACGGACTTACGGCCGGGGGGTTGGGCTCCGCATACGTCGGGATCATGGCGAGCACTGGTCCTCCATGTCTATGGCGCCGGAGTCGGCTGAGGCGGTTGGGGCGTGGCGCGGGTTGCCTGCTCTCGCGGCGAGAAGCCGAGGAGTTGGTGGACAATCGGTGCTTCACGGTGACGTTCGAGGACAGGCCGAAGCGCTGGTGGCCGAAGGCAGGACAAGTGGCGCCACGGACTCCTCCTTCCGCGATGGCGACAGCGATGGCGCGAGTAGGACGCGCCGGCTTCAGCGGTACAGCTTCTATCAGAACGCAGTTCCGTCCAGACCGGAAGTGGCCGTCGTTGATTCAGACATGAACGTGTTGCGCGCACATTTGGACGGTCGCGCGATCAGGATGCGCACGCCCCCCTCGGGACCTCGCGAGTGCCAGGGGCGATTGCCAATGCGGTCATATGCCCCGGACGAATTCACGCCTCTGGCGGTGTATTGGCGCAGCCGTCGGTTGGCGAAGGGCGAGCGCACCGGAGACAGGAACAGACCGGCACACGCGCGTAGCGTCAATCGCGCTGCACGTACGCGTGCAGGTGCATATCGTGCCGGCCGTCCGGATGGAGGAGTTCGAGGCGGTGAAAGCCGATCTCGTCGAGAACCGGCAAGCCAGCGAGTCAGTCAGCCAGGCAGCCAGGGTGCCCGTCGCACGCAGGGCGACGCCCCGCGCCGGGCCAACGGCGCGGTCCAGCAGGCGAGTTCGGCGCAGCCGTCGGCGCGCACGATGCTCCGCAGCGCCGCGCGCCCCAGCAGGCGGTCGCTATCGCGTCGATGCCGGCCCGCTGTGCGCTGTCTGCGCGTTGCCCTTGCCCTGCCAGGCCTTGAACCCCGGTCGATCCAGCCCCCGCATCCCGCTCTCCGACGGTTCGTCCCCCCGCTGTCAGTGCCTCCTCGTACCCTTGATCGTGATGAGCCGCAGAAGCCCGATCCCGCCCTCCCCCCTGCCGCAGCGCGACGGGGTCGATGCGGCGCGGGTGAAACTGCCGCAGGGAGCGGCGTGGGCCACCGTGCGTGATCATCTGGTGGAGCGGCTCGCGGCCGGGGCGGGGGTGATCGACGGAATGCTGGACGCAGGCCGGGTCGTGGACGCCGACGGGCGTGCCGTGCCGCGTGACATGGCGTACGTACCAGGCATGTTCGTGTGGTTCCACCGGGACCTGCCGCCCGAGGTGCCGGTGCCGTTCGCACTGGACGTCGTGTACCGCGACGAGCACATCGTCGTCGCCGACAAGCCACACTTCCTGGCCACGACACCGCGCGGCAGCCATGTCACGGAGACCGCGCTCGCGCGGCTGCGCCGGGAACTGGACCTGCCCGCGCTGGGCGCCGCCCATCGCCTGGACCGGCTCACCGCCGGGCTGCTCCTGTTCACCGTGCGCCCCGCGGAGCGCGGCAGCTACCAGTCACTGTTCCGCGACCGGCTCATCGCCAAGGAGTACGAGGCCGTCGCCCCGTACGATCCGGCGCTCGCCCTGCCACGCACCGTGCGCAGCCGGATCGTGAAGGAGCGTGGGGTCATGGCGGCGCGCGAGGTCGAGGGCGAGCCCAATGCCGTCAGCGACGTGGAGTTGCTGGAGCAGCGGGACGATGGGCTGGCTCGCTATCGGCTGCGTCCCCGCACCGGGCAGACGCACCAACTACGGGTGCACATGACGGCATTGGGAGTGCCGATTCTCGGCGACCCCCTCTATCCCGTGGTGACCGGCCCCGTGGCGGCCGGTGACTTCCGGCGTCCGCTCCAACTGCTGGCGCGGGTCCTGGAGTTCACCGATCCGGTCACTGGGCGCGCGCACCGGTTCGTCAGCCCGCGTGTGCTGCAGGCCTGGTCGTCGTACGAGGAGTGGGCCGGGTAGCCCGGGTACCCCGGTCGGCTCAGTCTCCGCGCCACCAGCGCAGGAGGCGCCGGAACACGCCCGGCCGACTTCCCAGTTCGGGCATCGCCGCCGGCATCGGAGCCGCGGGCTCCGGCGCTGTGGACTGTGGCTGCGGCTGTGGCGTGCCGACCTGCCAGTTGTTCGGGCGCTGCGGCGGCACCGGGTTGACGGAGGGCCGCTGCGTGACGTCCTGCTGGGGCTTCGGCGCGAACTTCACCGGCAGTTCCACCAGGTGCCGGTTCGAGATGGACTCCCTCCAGCGCAACTCGTGCTCCTCGCAGGCGAGTTGGACGTCCTGGAGGCGGGTCAGCAGCGCGTCGACGCCCACGTCGGCGATGGCACGGCCGATGTCCTGGCCCGGGCACTCGTGGGGACCACCGCTGAAAGCCAGGTGGGAGCGGTTGCCCTGCATGTTGGCCTTGAGGTCGGGGCGCACGCGTGGGTCGACGTTGCCCGGCGCGATGCCCAGGATGAGGCCATCACCCTTGCGGATGCGCTGGCCGCCCAGCTCGGTCTCCTGCTTGGCGACGTAGGGGAGGATGGTGCTGAACGGCGGCTCGTCCCACAGGGACTGCTCGACCGCCTGGGGCACCGTCATCTGGCCGCCGTTGAGCCGGGCGCGGAACCCCGGGTCGGTGAGTACCACTCGCAGTACGTTGGCGAGCAGGTTGGTGGTGGCCTCGTACGAGACGATCATGACGACGCGCAGGTGGTGGCCGACCTCCTCGTCGGTCAGCCCCGCCGGGTGGTTGATCAAGTGGCTGGTGAAGTCGTCCTTGGGTTCGGCCCGGCGGCGGACGGTGAGCCGCATCAGGACGTCCATGATGTACGCGTTGCTGGCGATGGCGGTCTCGGTGCCCTTGAGCATGTCGCGGGCGGCCTGCACGATCCGGTCGTTGTACTCGTCCGGCATGCCGAGGATCTCGCACAGCACCGCCATCGGCAGGTGCTCGGCGAACTGGCTGACCAGATCGGCCCTGCCCGCCTCGCAGAACTTGTTGACGAGGTGCTGGGTCGCGCGGTTGATGTAGCGGCGGATGCCCCGGTGGTCGATGGTCGACATGGCGCCGGTGACCGCGCCGCGCAGCCGCAGGTGCTCGTCACCCTCGGCGTGGCAGCAGATGGGCTGCCAGGCGACGATCGGCATGAGCGGGTGATCCGGCTTGACCGTGCCGTCCTGCAAGGGACTCCACAACCGGGTGTCGCGGGTGTACTGCGAGGGGGTGCGCACCATGTGCATGTTCTCGCCGTGACCGAGCACCACCCAGATCGGCACGTCCTCGTGGAGCAGGGCGGGGGCCACCACGCCGTGCTCGGCGCGGAGTTTCTCGTACAGGGCTCCCAGGTCCTCCGCCTCGGGGCCGTACAGCCGGTGCAGTCCCCCGGGGCCGGTGCCGTGTGCGGGGCAGCCGGGGGGCGGGCCGAGCGTGGGGTCGTCCGTACCGGTCGGGGAGTGTCGTTCAGACGTCACGGTGGTCGCTCCGAAAACTGAAGTGGGTCCGATGTCTGGGGAGTTCGGGACAGGGGGACAGGACTACGGCCGCGAGTACGCGGGGCGGGCTCGGGATCAGGTCAGCGAGCCCGTCATCGCGAGCGAGTGCAGGAAGGTCATCAGGGTCATCAGGACGTCCCGGCTGGAGGCCCGGCGACGTGCGTCGCACTCCACGATGGGGATCTCCGGCGCCAGGTCGAGTGCCTCACGCAGGTCCTCGACGGGATAACGGGGCCCGTCCGGGAAGGAGTTGACAGCGATGACGAACGGCACGCCGCTCTCCTCCAGCCGTCCTATGACATCGAAGCTGACCTCCAGCCGCCGGGTGTCGATCAGCACCACCGCGCCGAGCGCCCCCTCGAACAGCCCGTTCCACAGGAACCAGAAGCGTTCCTGGCCGGGGGTGCCGAAGAGGTACAGCACCAGCTGCTCGGTGATGCTGATGCGGCCGAAGTCCATCGCGACGGTGGTCGCGGTCTTGGTCTCGGAGCCGTAGTCGTCGTCGACTCCGACGCCGGCCTGCGTCATGGTCTCCTCCGTGGTCAGCGGCCTGATCTCGCTGACCGAACCGACCATGGTCGTCTTGCCGACCCCGAAACCACCCACGATGACGATCTTCACCGCGGCCTGTGCCGTCTGCGGCAGATGGTCCTCGGTCCGTGGCCCGGGGATGGTGTCAGAGCTTTTGAAGTCCATGCATCACCGCTTCGAGGAGGGAACGGTCGGCGATCGCCTGCCGCACGATCGGGGCGCGCGCCTGGACCAGTTCGGCCGTCAGCAGCTCGGTGAGCAGGACGGTCACCACGCTGAACGGCAGATTCAGATAGGCCGACAGCTCGGCCACGGACAGGGGGGCGGTACAGAGCCTGATCAGCGCCGCCCGCTCCGGCGTGGAGGCGGGCGGTGGGTCGGCGCGCGCCACGATCAGCGTGACCAGGTCGAGGGCGGCGCGCTCGCGCCCCTCTGCCGATCCGGTGAGCACGTACAGCCGCTCGGGCTCCTTGCGCGGGCCCTGTTTGAGGGGCTCGGGCGGAGGCTGTTCCTTGGGGTGGCGCCGCCGGCGTTGCGGAGGAGTCATACGGTCTGCCCGTTGCGCCTGGGCGGGCTGGTGAGATGCGCGCCGATCCGGACGACCAGGTCACGCATGCGGTTGCTCATGAGACCGGGTTCGGCGATCACGTCGGAGAGCACCGCGAGATAGGCGTTGGAGCCCGCCGCCATCAGATAGAAGTAGCCGCCGTTGATCTCGATGATGACCATGCGCATCGTGCCGTCGCTGTCCGGGATCTCGTGGGCGACGGCGCCCGCGAGGCTCTGCAGCCCCGCGCAGGCGGCGGCGACCCGGTCGGCGGCGTCCGGGTCGCCGCCGTAGCGGGCGATCCGCAGTCCGTCGGCGGAGAGCACCACGATCATCTCGATGCCCGGTACGCCGTCGGCGAGCTCCTTGAGCATCCAGTCGAAGTTGGCTCGCTGCTGGATCACTTGAGGTCC
>NZ_JAWOAI010000103.1:0-22947 GCF_033194735.1 Streptomyces sp. W16 | reverse complement strand
CGCCTGGCTGTTCGTGGAGACGGGCGGCGACACGGCGGCGGAAGCACACACGCGCGCCGAGACGATCGTCCGCGCGGCCGACGTCGTCGACTCCCTCGTGGTCACGGACCCGGCGGGCCAACGCGCGCTGTGGCGCATCCGCGAGGACGCGAGCGGTACGGCGACGCGGATGCCGGACGGTTCGGAGGCGTGGCCGGGCTGGGAGGACTGCGCGGTACCACCGGCTCAACTGGGCGCGTATCTGCGGGACTTCAGGGGCCTGCTGGGCGAGCACGGCCTGCGCGGCACGCCCTACGGCCACTTCGGGGACGGCTGCATCCACGTCCGCATCGACTTCGACCTGCTGACGGAGCCGGGCGTCGGCCGCTTCCGCCGCTTCTCCGAGGACCTGGCCGAACTGGTCGTGGCCCACGGCGGCTCCCTCTCCGGCGAACACGGCGACGGCCAGGCCCGCGCCGAACTGCTGCCGAAGATGTACGGCGACGACATGGTGACCCTCTTCGAGCGCGCGAAGGCCGTCTGGGACCCGGACGACCTCCTCAACCCGGGGATACTGGTGAGGCCCGCCCCGCTCGACTCGAACCTCCGCTTCTCGGTGTTGCCGCGGAACCCGGTGGACGTGGTGTTCGGCTACCCGTCCGACGGCGGCGACTTCACGGCGGCGGTGCGGCGCTGCGTGGGGGTCGCCAAGTGCCGTACGACGGAGGTGTCGGGACCGTCGGTGATGTGCCCGTCGTTCCGTGCGACAGGCGAGGAACAGCACTCCACGCGCGGGCGGGCCCGGCTGCTGCACGAGATGCTCGCGGGCGAACTGGTCACCGACGGCTGGCAGTCGACCGAGGTCCGGGACGCGCTGGACCTGTGCCTGTCCTGCAAGGGCTGCCGCACGGACTGCCCGGTCGGGGTCGACATGGCCACGTACAAGGCGGAGTTCCTGCACCACCACTACGAGGGCCGACGCCGGCCCGCGTCCCACTACACGATGGGATGGCTGCCGCGCTGGCTGCGGCTGGTGGCCCGCACCCGCACCGCGTGGCTGGTCAACTCCCTCGCTTCGGTTGGGCCGTTGGCGTGGGTGGCCAAGCGGCTGGGCGGGATCGCACCCGAGCGGAGGATTCCGCGGGTGGCGGGGGAGACGTTCACGAAGTGGTGGTCACGGAGGTTCAGAAAACAGCTGCGGCAGTCGGTCGCCGCGTGGAGGGCGGGCGAGCGGACCGGGGGACCCCGCCCTGTCGTCCAGCTCTGGCCCGACACGTTCACGGAGCACTTCGCGCCGTCCGTGGGGAAGGCGGCGGTGCGGGTGCTGGAGGCGGCGGGGCTGGGCGTGATGCCGACGCCGCATGTGCGCTTGACGGTGAAGAGGACCGCCGAGGGCGCCATCTCGTCGGTCGGCGGGAATCCATGGCGGTCCCGCCGTGGCCGGGTCTGCTGCGGCCTGACCTACACCTCGACGGGGCAGCTCGACCGCGCCCGCGCGGTGCTGCGCGGCACGCTCGACCTGCTGGACGCCCACCTCGTCCCGGAGCTGGACGACGACCGCGCGCCCGTCGTCGTCCTGGAGCCGAGCTGCGCGGCAGCCCTCCGCACCGACCTCCCCGAACTCCTCCCCGACGACCCCCGGGCGGCCCGCCTGGCCGCATCGGTCCTCACCTTCGCCGAGGCACTGGAACGCCTCGCCCCCGACTGGACCCCGCCCCGCGTCGACCGCCCCGCCGTCGGCCAGACCCACTGCCACCAGCACGCGGTACTCGGCGACACCCCCGACCGCCGACTGCGCTCCGCCGCCGGCCTCACCGGTGAACTGTCCGGTGGCTGCTGCGGATTGGCGGGCAACTTCGGCTTCGAGAAGGGCCACTACGAGGTGTCGGCGACATGCGCGGAGGAACAACTGCTCCCTTCCGTACGGGAGGCACCGCAGAACGCGGTGGTCCTGGCGGACGGCTTCTCGTGCCGTACGCAGTTGGAGCAGCTGGCCGGAGTAAGGGGCAGGCACCTCGCAGAGGTCCTGGCGGAAGCGTTGGAGGCGGACGGAAAGTGACTGACGAACTGGGCCGGGTCGCGGTCCTCTCCGACATCCACGGCGTGCTCCCCGCCCTGGAAGCGGTCCTCGCCGAACCGGAGGTGGCCGCCGCCGACCGCATCGTCCTCACCGGCGACATCACGGCCGGCCCCCAACCGGCGGAAGTCGTCGACCTGTTGCGCGCGCAGGGCGAACGCGTGCTGTGGATCTCGGGCAACGCGGACCGCGAACTGGTCGAGTACCGCAGGGGCGAACGAGACGACATCCCCGACCCGATCGGCCCGTACGCGGCCACAACCCTGCGCACCGACCAGATCGACTTCCTGGCCGCCCTCCCCAACACCCTGACCCTCTCGGTCCGCGGCCTCGGCAAGGTCCTCTTCTGCCACGCAACTCCCCGGGACGATGAGGAAGTTGTCCTGGTCGACTCCCGCCCGGCCCGCTGGGCGGAGGTGTTGGCCGACCTCGACGACACCGTCCGCACGGTGGTCTGCGGCCACACCCACATGCCGTACGTCCGCCTCGCCCACGGCCGCCTGATCGTCAACCCCGGCAGCGTCGGCATGCCGTACGGCCGCACCGGTGCCCACTGGTGCCTGCTCGGCCCCGGCACGGACCTGCGCGTGACGCCGTACGACATCCCCGCGGCGATCACCCGCCTCGTCAGGGAGTCCGACTACCCGGAGATCGCCGACTGGGCGGCCTACTTCCTCAACGCCCGGGCCTCGGACACGGAGGCAATGGAGACGTTCGGACCGCGGGACGGGCGATGACGGTCGACGACCCCTAGCCGGCCGGCGGGCGCGACCGCCGCCTTCTCCGCTCCGCCAGGTAGCTGATCGCGACTACGACCAGTAGCACCAGCGCCATGGCGACCCCGCTGAAGAGCCAACTGACCGGAGCACCTTTGGCTCTTTCCACACCCCAGAAGACCACCGTCAGCACGCCCCAGCGGATGGAGAGGCGTGCAAGGGTCCGTCCGGGCCCGCCGGCGCGTGGACGGTGCACGAACGGCCGGGCGGCGGGGTCGTAGCCGACGCGCTCGTAGTGCAGTTGACTCAGGCGCTCCAACCGCAGGAGCAGTGCGAAGAACAGCGTCATACCGGCGCCCAGCAAGACCGCCTGCAAGAAACGCGTCGCATCGGTGAACGCCCCGAAGGTCGAACCGCCCAACGCCGCGAGCGGCACGGACAGGACAGCCGCGGAGCGCAGCGGGCGACTGGTGACGCGAACCGCGACGGGCGCCGGAGGCCGGAACCTCCCGCCCATACCGAGAGACCGATCGGCTTTCAGAACCGCCGTCAGCAGCGACATCTCAGCCTTCCGCAGCACCCACAGCACCCGCTTCACAGATCCCCTCGCACGTCGACGATGCCTGAACCACACTGTGGACCATCGACAGTGCGGCAAGGTTGCTGTCGCTCCGAGGCTCGACCCGATGCTCGCGCATCTCAAGTCGCAGGGCGCGTCCACGGTGAAGATGGGGCCGCCCGTCGTCGTACGAACCGCGTGCCTACGAGATCGCCGACCGACTCCGCCGCGCGGGCCGGCAGAAGGCCGAGAAGGCCGATGTGAAGGTGGTCCAGGGCGGCTACGACGAACTCGGCGCCGCCGTTACGACTTGCAGGGGCATCACCGACACGGAGCTCCCGGGGGCCTCGCTTGAGGGCGGAAGCACAGGTTCATTAAGGCTGTTCTCAGGTTTATTAGAGAACTCTCAGGTTCGCGTACGTCGCTCAGGATTCGCATAGGTATTCACAGCGCCTGCTTGCCGTTCCCTTGCTGACTTTGCTGCTTCTTGGCGTCGGTGGCGTGTAAGTTTCTCGGTGTCGGGAATTCCCCGGGCGGTAAAACGCTCGACTTTGACGCACAAATTCCTCTGCACAACCTAGGAGTTCGGAATGGGCCTCAACAAGCTCGCCCCGCTGCCCAAGCCCAAGAAGCAGCAGCTGCCGCCCCCGCCCCCGAAGCCCCGCAAGAAGCACGCGCCGAAGCCTCTGCCGAAGCCGCTGCCCGGCCAGGACAGCTGATCCGGCAGTAGAAGGAGGGCCGACCCACGCAGTCGGCCCTCTTTTCTTTCCTGAATTCGAAAATCCAAAGAATTCTGATGACGGAAAGCGAAGGGGATTGTGGAAATGGATACGGAAGAGGAAGACCTCGAATACGAGGACGACGAAACTCCCACCATTCCCGCCCGCACGGCTTTCCGCCGTTTCTGGCCGCTCACCGTCGGCCTCAGACGCTGGCTGATCCTCGTCTGGGTGTGCACGGTGGTCGCCGCACTCGCCGAGACCGAGTCCATCCTCCTCTTCAGCGACCTCACCGACCGCGCCCTGGCGAAGGGATCGCTCGCCGCGTTCTGGAGCCCGGCCGTCAAATGGCTGGGCGTCGCGATCGTCGGCGCGGTCGTCGCCTACGCCGGCAACTCCCTCGCCGCCTGGGCCACCGAACGCTTCGTGATGAGACTGCGCGAGCATGTCTTCGACCACGTACAGCAGTTGCCGCCGCACTTCTTCCAACGGCACCGCCAGGGCGACCTGTTGTCCCGCCTCACGAGTGATGTCGAGGCGATCGAGACGCTCGTGGTCTCCGGCGTAGTAGGCACCGCCTCGGCCGTCTTCTCCGCCCTCTTCTACGCCGCCGCCGCGTTCTGGCTGCGCTGGGACCTGGCCGCGGCCACCTTCGTCCTCGCCCCGCTCTTCTGGCTGGCGGCCCGCCGCTTCTCCGGCTCCATCAAGGACGTCTCGCGCGAGGGCCGGGTCGCCGACGGCGCGATCACCTCCGTCGTCGAGGAGTCCCTCGGCAACATCGTGCTCACCCAGGCCTACGGCCGCCGCGACGCGGAACGCCGGCGCCTGAACGAGGAGGCGAGCGCCTGGTTCCGCGCCTCCGTCCGCTCGACCCGCCTCAACGAGGCGTACGAGCAGCTCGTCACCGTCATCGAGACCGTGTGCGTGCTCGCCGTCATCGGTATCGGCGCCTGGGAGATCTCCACCGGCCGCATGACCCTCGGCCAACTCCTCGCCTTCTCCGCTTTCCTCGGCTACCTCTACCCGCCCGTCCGCGGCCTGGCCCAACTCGGCCTCACCATCAGCGCCGCCACCGCCGGCGCCGAGCGCCTGATCGAGATCCTGGACGTACGACCGTCGGTCGCCGATCCCAGCCACGGCACGGAGTTCGGCCGCCCCGACGGCACGGTCGAACTCCGCGACGTCTCCTTCAGCTACCCGGGCGCGGAACGGACGGCCCTGGAGGGCCTCTCCTTCACCGTCAACCCCGGCGAACTGGTGATCGTCACCGGCCCCAGCGGCGCCGGCAAGTCCACGGTCTCCAAGATGCTGCTCCGCTTCTACGACCCCGACGCGGGCGAAGTCCTCCTCGACGGGGTACCGCTGCGGGACCTCCCGCTGGCCCGCCTGCGCGAGTACGTCACCCTGCTCCCGCAGGAGACCCTCGTCCTGCACGACACCGTCCGCGCGAACATCGCCTGCGGCCGGCCCGGCGCCAGCGAGCAGGCGATCGTGGACGCGGCGATGGCGGCCGACGCCCACGAGTTCATCCTGCGCCTGCCCGACGGCTACGACACGAAGGTCGACCCCAACTCGGCCCGCTTGTCCGGCGGTCAGCTCCAACGGCTGGCGATCGCGCGGGCGATCCTGCGTGACGCCCCGGTCCTCGTCCTCGACGAACCGACGACCGGGCTGGACTCGATGGCGGCCCGGCGGGTCGTGAAGCCGCTGCGACGGCTGATGGCCGGCCGTACGACGATCATGATCACCCATGACCTCAACCTCGCTCCCGACGCCGACCGGATCCTGGTCGTCGACCGGGGCCGGATCGTGGAGACCGGGCGGCATGACGAGCTGATGGCGCGGGGTGGGGCGTACTCGCGGCTGCACCGTTCGCAGAACAACGCGGTGATGGACACCGGGGAGCTGCGGCTGCCGTTGTTCGCCGAGGTGGGGGTTCAGTACGCCGCGCCTCCGGTTTTCGTCGAGAGCTGGGCTCCGCAGGCGTATCAGGTGCAGGAGGTGTACCAGCCTGCTTACGTAGAGGCCGAGTACTCCTCCGATCCACTCTTCGGGCCTCTGCCCACCACTCTCCCCGACGGTCGGCCGCTGTTCCGTGACGAGGTCCCCTGGAGCGGCATCTAGTCACTGATCATCTGGCGGGACGGCTCCAGAACGGCTTCAGGACAGTTGCATAAAGGGTTCTCACACCTGTCTAAGTCCATTACCATGGACCGAGCAGTGCACCGTGATGAACGAATCCCGAGCTGACCCCCTGGAAGCGCCGTGAGCATCCCCAGTACGTCGACGACCGCCCCCGTGGCGACGACCCCGGTTGCCGCCGCCCCTCGTAGGTTCGGTCCGGTGGGCCTCGTACTGGCCGGTGGTATCTCGGTGCAGTTCGGTGGGGCGTTGGCGGTGACGATGATTCCGCGGGCTGGGGCGCTGGGTGTGGTGACGCTTCGCCTGCTGGTGGCGGCGGTGGTGCTGCTCGTGGTCTGCCGCCCGAGTCTGCGCGGTCACTCGCGTACGGACTGGGGAACGGTCGTCGTCTTCGGCGTCACGATGGCCGCGATGAACGGGCTCTTCTACCAGTCACTGGCCCGCATTCCGCTGGGGCCGGCGGTGACCCTGGAAGTACTGGGCCCGCTCGCCCTGTCTGTGCTGACTTCCAGGCGTGCGTTGAACGCGGTGTGGGCGGGGCTCGCCCTGGCGGGTGTGTTCCTGCTGGGTGGGGGAGGCTTCAGCAGCCTGGACCCTGTAGGCGTGGCCTTCGCGCTGGGCGCCGGCGCCATGTGGGCGACGTACATCGTTTTCAGTGCGCGTACGGGTCGCCGCTTTCCGCAGGCCGACGGGCTGGCGTTGGCGATGGTCGTGGCGGCGGTGGTGTTTCTGCCGCTCGGTATCGCGGAGTCCGGTACGCGGCTCCTGAACCCCGTGACGATCGGCCTCGGCTCGGGGGTGGCGGTTCTTTCGTCGGTGCTTCCCTACACGCTTGAACTTCTGGCGTTGCGACGGCTGCCTGCTTCTACCTTCGCCATCCTGATGAGCCTGGAGCCTGCCATCGCGGCAACGGCGGGCTTCCTGATCCTTCATCAGGCGCTGTCTGTGTCTGAAGCCCTGGCTATCGGGTTGGTCATTGGGGCGAGTATGGGGGCTGTGCGGACTCAGGTGGGGCGGGGGAAGGCGAAGCGGGAGACCGGGGTTGCTCCTCAGGTGTAGGTCAGTCGCCGTTGGGCCACTCGCTTCTTTGTCAGTGTCGGGCTGGAGCGGACCGAGTAAAGGGCGCTCCGCTTCGCTACGCGTCGCCTTCGGCGATTCCGCTGCGCTCCACCCTTGACTCGCTCCGCTCCAGCCCGTTTTAGAAGCGAGCGAGCGGCCCGGGGAGAGCAATGGGGGGCCGAGGTCCGCCAGCCCCTCACGTCGGCTGCGTTGTGGGCCGGTGTGAGGGGGCGCGTCAGCGTCTCGCCTGCACGCCGGGTGGGCTTAGCGGCCATCGGCCGGTGGGGGGTCCCTGGGGTGTGGGGTCTTTTCTAACCGGTCATGGGGGTTGTGAGTGGTTAGTCTGACACCCACACTCTGGAGACCCCCCTCCTCCCCCTCCTCCCTCCACCGGCGGTTGGCCGCTGAGCCGACGCGGCGTGCTGGCGAGGCGCGGTCGCGTCCCGCTCCGCCGGTTGCGGACGCAGCCGACGTGAGGGGTTGGCATGCCTCGGCCCCCCATTCTTCCCGGCCGCTCGCTCGCTTCTGAAACGGGCTGGAGCGGACTGAGTCAAGGGTGGCCCGGAGGGTCATCGGCGTAGCCGACGCGACCGTAGGGAGCGCCCTTTACTCGGGCCGTGGAAGCACGACACTGACAAAGAAGCGAGTGGCCCAACGCCCACCTCTCAAGACTCAGGGCCCCCATCCCACCCCTCTCCAGCTATCCCCACGTGAATAATGCAAGCACGCTTGATTGTTTCTGACGACCCTGCCATGCTCCCCCCATGTCCGATCCGACGCACGTGTTCGACGACCTGCGTGAGGAGAGCGAGGAACTCGACCGGCTAGTAGCCGAGTTGAGCCCGGAGGGCTGGGCCATCGCGACTCCCGCCGCCCGCTGGACCGTCGCCCACCAGATCGCCCATCTGGCCTGGACCGATCACTCGGCCCTGCTCGCAGTCACGGACGAGGACGCCTTCCGCGCGCTGGTCGAGAAGGCAATCGCCGCTCCCGATTCGTTCGTGGACCAGGGCGCGGAGGAGGGGGCCGCGAAGCCTCCCGCTCAGCTGCTTGCCGACTGGCGGGCCGGGCGGACGGCCCTGTTGGCCGCCCTGTACGCCGCACCCACAAAGACCCGCTTCCCCTGGTACGGGCCACCCATGTCGGCCGCCTCCATGGCCACCGGTCGGCTCATGGAGACCTGGGCCCACGGCCAGGATGTGGCGGACGCGATGGGTGTGGTCAGGACACCTACGGACCGGCTCCGGCATGTGGTGCGCATCGGTGTGCGGGCGCGTGACTTCGCCTTTGGTGTGCATGGGCTCACCCCGCCGAGTGAGGAGTTTCGGGTCGAACTCGTCGCTCCCTCCGGTGAGTTGTGGACTTACGGTCCTGAAGACGTCCCGCGGCGCGTCACCGGGCCCGCCCTCGACTTCTGCCTTCTCGTCACCCAGCGAGCCCACCGTGCCGACCTCGCCGTCCGGGCTGAGGGAGCCGATGCCGATCAATGGCTCGACATCGCGCAGGCCTTCGCTGGACCCCCCGGCACCGGGCGACCGCCGAAGTCGAAGCCCCAGTCGAAGCCGAAGCCGAAGTCGCAGGGGGACGGCCAGTGAGTCCCCGCCCCATGTCCCACCCCGCGCCCCTCCGGATAGGCAACGCCTCCGGTTTCTACGGCGACCGGTTCGACGCCCTGCGCGAGATGCTCACCGGTGGGCAGCTCGACGTTCTCACCGGTGACTATCTCGCCGAGCTCACCATGCTCATCCTGGGGCGGGACCGGCTCAAGGACCCGAGCGCCGGGTACGCCCGTACTTTCCTGAAGCAGTTGGAGGAGTGCCTCGGGCTCGCCCATGAGCGCGGGGTGCGGATCGTCACCAACGCCGGTGGGCTCAATCCGGCCGGACTCGCCGATGCCGTACGGAAGTTGGCCGATCGGCTGGGGATAGGCGTGCGGGTCGCGCATGTCGAGGGGGACGATCTCGTTGGTCGGTATCCGGGGTCACTCGCCGCTCATGCCTATCTCGGTGGGTTCGGTATCGCCGCCTGTCTCGGCGCGGGGGCCGATGTCGTGGTCACCGGGCGGGTCACCGATGCGGCCCTGGTCACCGGTCCCGCGGTCGCTCACTTCGGCTGGGGGGCCGGTGACTACGACCGGCTCGCGGGTGCTGTGGTCGCCGGACATGTGCTGGAGTGCGGTACCCAGGCCACCGGCGGCAACTACGCCTTCTTCACCGAGCACGCGGTGGAGCGGCTGCGGCGGCCCGGGTTTCCGCTCGCCGAGATCCATGAGGACGGTTCGTCCGTCATCACCAAGCACCCCGGTACGGGGGGAGTCGTAGACGTCGGCACCGTCACCGCGCAGCTGCTCTACGAGACGCAGGGCGCCCGGTATGCCGGGCCCGATGTCACCACCCGCCTCGACACCGTCCGGCTCGGCGAGGACGGGCCCGACCGCGTTCGGATCGAGGGGGTTCGTGGTGAAGCTCCGCCGCCGACGCTCAAGGTGGGGCTCAATCGGCTGGGGGGCTTCCGCAACGAGGTCACCTTCGTGCTCACCGGGCTCGACATCGAGCGCAAGGCCGCCCTCGTCCGGGAGCAGATGGACTTCGCGTTCAGCGCGGCCAAGTCGCGGCCCGGTGAACTTCGTTGGGATCTCGCCCGTACAGATCACGCCGACGCGCCGACCGAGGAGACCGCCAGTGCGCTGCTTCGGCTTGTCGTCCGGGATGCCGATCAGGAGGTTGTCGGGCGGGCGCTGAGTGCGGCTGCCGTCGAGCTCGCGTTGGCCAGTTACCCGGGCTTCCATGTGCTGACCCCACCTGGAAAGGGAGCGCCCTATGGCGTCTTCGATGATGTGTATGTCCCCCATGATGCCGTCGACCATGTGGCCGTCCTCTACGACGGGCGCCGGGTTGCTGTGGCCCCGGCCCACGACACCCTCGTACTGGAAGACGTTCCACAGCCTGCCCTCCCCGAGCCTCCGCCGGACGGGCCCACGGCGCGGGCGGCCCTTGGTCTGGTCGCCGGGGCCCGTAGCGGTGACAAGGGAGGGAACGCCAACGTGGGGGTGTGGGCGCGTACGGATGAGGCGTGGCGCTGGCTCGCCCATGCGCTGACCGCCGAGAGGTTCCGTCAACTCCTGCCGGAGACGGAGGAGTTCACGGTCGTACGGCATGTGCTGCCCAATCTGCGCGCTCTCAACTTCGTCGTCGAGGGGATTCTCGGCGAGGGTGTCGCCGCCCAGCACCGTTTCGATCCGCAGGCCAAGGCCCTGGGCGAGTGGCTGCGTTCCCGTCGACTGGACATTCCGGAGGCCCTGCTGTGACCGTCCTTCCGTCCGCCCTGGACATCAACGGTCCCGACTACGCGGCCAACCGCGAGGCCATGCTCGCCAAGCTCGCCGAGCTGGATGCCGAGCACGCGAAGGCTCTCGCGGGTGGCGGGCCGAAGTACGTCGAACGGCACCGTAAACGCGGCAAGTTGCTCGCCCGCGAGCGCATCGAGCTGCTGCTCGACCCCGACACGCCCTTCCTCGAACTGTCGCCGCTCGCCGCCTGGGGGAGTGAGTACGCCGTGGGCGCCGCGCTCGTCACCGGCATCGGTGTCGTCGAGGGCGTGGAGTGTCTGATCACCGCCAACGACCCGACCGTGCGCGGAGGAGCCAGCAATCCGTGGAGTCTGAAGAAGGCCCTGCGGGCGAACGGCATCGCGCTCGCCAACCGGCTCCCCTGCATCAGCCTCGTGGAGTCCGGCGGTGCCGATCTGCCGTCCCAGAAGGAGATCTTCATCCCGGGCGGCGCCATCTTCCGTGATCTGACCCGCCTTTCGGCCGCCGGCATTCCGACGATCGCGGTCGTCTTCGGCAACTCGACCGCCGGTGGTGCCTACATCCCCGGTATGTCCGACCACGTGATCATGGTCAAGGAGCGGGCGAAAGTGTTCCTCGGCGGGCCGCCCCTCGTGAAGATGGCGACCGGCGAGGAGAGCGACGACGAGTCGCTCGGCGGGGCCGAGATGCACGCGCGTGTGTCGGGGCTCGCCGACCACTTCGCCGTCGACGAGCAGGACGCGTTGCGGCAGGCGCGCCGCGTCGTCGCCCGCCTCAACCACCGCAAGGCGTACGGCGATCCGGGCCCGGCCGCACCCCCCAAGTACGACGAGGACGAGCTGCTGGGCATCGTCCCGGGGGACCTCAAAACCCCCTTCGACCCGCGCGAGGTCGTCGCCCGGCTCGTCGACGGCTCCGACTTCGACGAGTTCAAGCCCCTCTACGGCACGAGCCTGGTGACGGGTTGGGCCACCCTGCACGGCTATCCCGTCGGCATCCTGGCCAACGCCCAAGGGGTCCTCTTCAGCCAGGAGTCCCAAAAGGCCGCCCAGTTCATCCAGTTGGCCAACCAGCGCGACATCCCGCTCCTCTTCCTGCACAACACCACTGGCTACATGGTCGGCAAGGAGTACGAGCAGGGCGGCATCATCAAACACGGCGCGATGATGATCAACGCCGTCAGCAACAGCCGCGTACCGCACCTCTCCGTGCTCATGGGCGCCTCGTACGGCGCCGGGCACTACGGCATGTGCGGGCGCGCCTACGACCCCCGCTTCCTCTTCGCCTGGCCCAGCGCCAAGTCGGCCGTCATGGGCCCCCAACAGCTCGCCGGAGTCCTGTCGATCGTCGCCCGGCAGTCGGCCGTAGCGAAGGGGCAGCCCTACGACGAGGACGCGGACGCGGCGCTGCGCGCCATGGTGGAGCAGCAGATCGAGTCCGAGTCCCTGCCGATGTTCCTGTCGGGGCGGCTGTACGACGACGGTGTCATCGACCCGCGCGACACCCGAACCGTCCTCGGCCTGTGCCTGTCCGCCCTCCACACCGCGCCCTTCGAGGGCGCGCGCGGTGGCTTCGGCGTCTTCCGGATGTGAGGACCATGACCGACGTGAGGGACCACATGATCGCGACCGTCCTCGTCGCCAACCGGGGCGAGATCGCCTGCCGGGTCTTCCGTACCTGCCGGGAGCTGGGAATCCGGACGGTCGCCGTGCACTCGGACGCCGACGAGAACGCGCTCCACGCGCGCATGGCCGACGCGACAGTACGACTGCCCGGGGCTACACCCCAAGAGACGTACCTGCGTGGCGAGTTGATCGTGAAGGCGGCCGTCGCGGCGGGCGCGGACGCGGTGCACCCCGGCTACGGCTTCCTGTCCGAGAACGCCGACTTCGCCCGCGCCGTCCTGGCCGCCGGCCTGGTGTGGATCGGGCCGCCCCCCGAGGCGATCGAGGCGATGGCGTCCAAGACCCGCGCCAAGGAACTCATGGGCATCGCCTCCCTGGACCACGTCACCGAGGCCGACCTCCCCGTCCTGGTGAAGGCGGCTGCGGGCGGCGGCGGACGCGGCATGCGCGTCGTACGCCAACTCGCCGACCTCGACGCCGAGTTGACGGCTGCCCGAGCCGAGGCGACCAGCGCCTTCGGCGACGGCGAGGTCTTCGTCGAGCCCTATGTGGAGGGCGGCCGACACGTCGAGGTACAGATCCTCGCCGACACCCACGGCACGGTCTGGGCCCTCGGCACCCGGGACTGCTCCCTCCAACGCCGCCACCAGAAGGTGATCGAGGAGTCCCCGGCACCCGGCCTCCCCGAGCAACTGGCCGAGGAACTGGGCGCATTGGCCATACGCGCCGCCCGCGCGGTCGACTACACGGGCGCCGGCACAGTCGAGTTCCTGATCTCTCCCGACGGCAAGGCCCACTTCCTGGAGATGAACACCCGCCTCCAAGTCGAACACCCCGTCACGGAGGCCGTGTTCGGCATCGACCTGGTGGCCCTGCAACTACGGGTCGCGGAGGGCCACCCCCTGGAAAGCAACCCTCCCCGCCCCCACGGCCACGCCATCGAGGCCCGCCTCTACGCCGAGGACCCGGCGACCGACTGGACCCCCCAGACCGGCACCCTGCACCGCCTGGCCGTCCCGGACGGCGTCCGCCTGGACACCGGCTACACCGACGGAGACGACATCGGAGTCCACTACGACCCGATGCTCGCCAAGGTCGTAGCCCACGCCCCCACCCGCGCGGAGGCCGTCCGCAAACTCGCGGGCGCCCTGGAACAGGCAACGATCCACGGCCCGCTCACCAACCGAGCCCTCCTCGTCAACTCCCTGCGCCACAAGGAGTTCACGACCGCCCACATGGACACCGGCTTCTACGACCGCCACCTCCCGGAACTCGCCACCTCGGCCCCCGACCCGCACGCCCCCCTCGCCGCCGCCCTGGCGGACACCCACGGCCGCTCCCGCTTCGCCACCGGCTGGCGCAACCTCCCGTCCCAGCCACAGGTGAAGCGGTACGCCATGGCGGGCGAGGAACACGAGGTCCACTACCGCCACACGAGGGACGGCCTGACCGCGGAAGGGGTGCGTGTCATCCACGCGGACGCCACCCTCGTCGTACTCGAAGTGGACGGCGTGCGAAGGAAGTTCGAGGTGGCGAGGTACAACACCGCCCAGGTGTACGTGAACGCAACGACCCTGACGGCCCTACCGCGCTTCCCCGACCCGACCGCCCAACTCGCCCCCGGCTCCCTGCTGGCACCCATGCCGGGCACGGTGGTGAGGGTGGCGGAAGGCCTGGCCGTAGGGGCAGCGGTAAAGGCCGGAGACCCCCTCCTCTGGCTGGAGGCAATGAAGATGGAACACAAGATCACAGCCCCGGCCACAGGAAAGCTAACGGCCCTGAACGCAGTGCCTGGCCAACAGGTACAGCTCGCCTCTCTATTGGCGGTAGTAGAGCCCACCTAAGGGGCGCGGGGAACTGCGCGACCAGCCACGACGAGGGAGTCACATGCCCACCACCGAAACCGAAGAACACAGGTCCCTACGTTCAGCCGTATCCGCCCTGGGCAAACGCCACGGCCGCACCTACGACCGAGAACAACTCTGGTCCGAGGCAGCCAAACTCGGCTATCTCGGCGTCAACCTCCCCGAGGAATACGGAGGCGGAGGCGGCGGCATCTCCGAACTCTCCATCGTCCTGGAGGAGTTGGGCGCAGCCGGTTGCCCCCTCCTCATGATGGTCGTGTCACCCGCGATCTGTGGCACCGTGATCGCCCGCTTCGGCACCGAGCAACAGAAGCAGACCTGGCTGCCCGAGCTGGCGGACGGCACCCGAACCATGGCCTTCGGCATCACCGAACCCGACGCCGGTTCCAACAGCCACCGCATCACCACCACCGCCCGCAAGGACGGCACGGACTGGCTCCTCACCGGCCGCAAGGTCTTCATCTCCGGAGTTGACCTGGCCGACGCGACCCTCATAGTCGGCCGCACGGAAGACTCCCGAACGGGCCGCCTCAAGCCCTGCCTGTTCATCGTCCCGCGAGACGCACCCGGCTTCACACGCCGCCAGATAGACATGGAACTCCAGGCGGCGGAGAAGCAGTTCGAGCTGACCCTGGACGACGTACGACTGCCCGCCGACGCGCTCGTCGGAGACGAGGACGCCGGCCTGCTGCAGCTCTTCGCCGGCCTCAACCCCGAACGCATCATGACGGCCGCCTTCGCGATCGGCATGGGCCGCTACGCGCTCGCCCGAGCGATCGAGTACGCGCGCGAACGCACCGTGTGGGACGCCCCCATCGGCGCCCACCAGGCAATCGCGCACCCGCTCGCACAGGCGCACATCGACCTCGAACTCGCCCGTCTGATGATGCAGAAGGCGGCGTATCTGTACGACGCCGGTGACGACGTCGGCGCGGGCGAGGCGGCCAACATGGCCAAGTACGCGGCGGGGGAGGCGTGCGTGCGGGCCGTGGACCAGTCCGTCCACACCCTCGGCGGGAACGGCCTCACGCGCGAGTTCGGGCTCGCTTCGTTGATAACCGCCGCGCGTGTGGCTCGTATTGCTCCGGTGAGCCGGGAGATGATTCTCAACTACGTCTCCCACCAGACCCTGGGCCTGCCCAAGTCGTACTAGCAACTCAGCGGCCCATGCCAGGAGGAACCATGTTCCGCAGCGAGTACGCAGACGTCCCGGCCGTAGAACTCCCCATCCACGACGTGGTGTTGGCCCGGGCCGCGGAGTTCGCGGACGAGCCCGCGCTGATCGACGGCACGGACGGCACCATCCTCACGTACGCCCAGGTGGACCGGTTCCACCGCAGTATCGCGGCGGGCCTCGCCGAGGCGGGCGTACGCAAGGGGGACGTTCTCGCGCTGCACAGCCCGAACACGGTCGCCTTCCCGCTGGCCTTCTACGCCGCCACGCGCGCGGGTGCCTCCGTCACGACGGTGCATCCGCTCGCCACGCCGGAGGAGTTCGCCAAGCAGCTGCGGGACTCGGCGGCCCGCTGGATCATCACCGTGTCGCCGCTCCTGGAGGCGGCCCGCCGGGCGGCCGAACTCGCGGGCGGCGTCGAGGAGATATTCGTCTGCGACAGTGCGCCCGGACACCGCTCGCTGGCCGACATGCTCGCCTCGACGGCCCCCGAGCCGGTGGTCGACATCGACCCCGTGGAAGACGTCGCGGCCCTCCCGTACTCCTCGGGAACGACCGGCGTCCCCAAGGGCGTGATGCTGACGCACCGTCAAATAGCCACGAACCTGGCCCAGTTGGAACCCGCGGTCCCCACAGGGCCCGGCGACCGCATCCTCGCCGTTCTGCCCTTCTTCCACATCTACGGCCTCACGGCCCTGATGAACGCCCCGCTGCGGCTGGGCGCCGCGGTCGTCGTCCTGCCCCGCTTCGAGCTGGAGACGTTCCTCGCGGCCATCGAGAACCACCGCATCACCGGCCTCTACGTCGCCCCGCCGATCGTCCTGGCCCTGGCCAAGCACCCGGCGGTCGCGCAGTACGACCTCTCGTCCCTGAAGTACATCATCAGCGCCGCCGCCCCCCTGGACGCGAACCTCGCCGCCGCCTGCTCCCGGCGCCTCGGCCTGCCGCCCGTGGGCCAGGCCTACGGCATGACGGAACTGTCCCCGGGCACCCATGTGGTCCCCGTACGGGACATGCCCACGGCACCCCCCGGCACGGTCGGCAAACTCATCGCCGGCACCGAGATGCGGATCGTCTCCCTCGACGACCCCGACAAGGACCTCGGCATCGGGGAGGCCGGCGAACTCCTCATCCGCGGCCCCCAGGTGATGAAGGGCTACCTGGGGCGCCCCGACGACACCGCCGCGATGATCGACGAGGACGGCTGGCTGCACACCGGAGATGTCGGCCATGTGGACGCCGGCGGCTGGACGTTCGTCGTCGACCGGGTCAAGGAACTCATCAAGTACAAGGGCTTCCAGGTGGCCCCCGCCGAACTGGAGGCCCTCCTGCTCACCCACCCCGGCATCGCCGACGCGGCCGTGGTGGGCGAGTACAACGAGGACAACAACGAGGTCCCGCACGCGTACGTGGTCCGCCAAGAGGCGGCCGTAGACCTTCCCGAAATGACTGAAGGCGAGGTCATGATGTACGTCGCCGAGCGCGTCGCCCCCTACAAGCGGGTCCGCCGGGTCACCTTCATCGACGCCGTCCCGCGCGCCGCCTCCGGCAAGATCCTGCGCCGCGAACTGCGAGGCCGCTCATGACACTGATCGGCCGGACGCGCGAACGTGGCATCGAGACCCTGAGCCTGGACTCACCGGCCACCCGGAACGCGCTGTCGGCGTCCCTGGTCGCCGAGTTGGCGGACGCCCTGACCGAGTGCGCCAAGGACACGGACGTACGGGCGATCGTCCTCACCCACACCGGGAACACGTTCTGCGCGGGCGCGGACCTGCGCGACCCTCCGCCCCCGGAGGCGCTGGTGGCCCTGCTCCGCCAGATCGTGGAGGTACCCAAACCGGTCGTCGCCCGAGTGACGGGCCACGTACGAGCGGGCGGTCTGGGCCTCCTCGCGGCCTGCGACATCGCGGCGGCATCCGGGGAAGCCACCTTCGCGTTCACGGAGGTACGGATCGGGGTCGCCCCGGCGGTGATCTCCCTCCCGCTCCTGCCCCGCACGGACCCCCGCGCCCTGGCCCGCTACTACCTCACCGGCGAACGCTTCGACGCGGCGGAAGCGGCCCGCATCGGCCTGCTGACGACGGCGGGCGAGGACGCCGACGAGGTGCTCGCACCGATCCTCGACGGCCTGCGCCGCTCCGCCCCCGAGGCCCTGGCCGAGACGAAACGGCTGCTCACGGCTAGGGTGCTGGAAACCTTCGACCGGGACGCGGCCGACCTGACCGCGCTCTCGGCCCGGCTGTTCGCCTCCGCGCAGGCCCGCGAGGGGATGACGGCCTTCCTCGAACGACGGGATCCCGCATGGCTGGTGTGAGCGCGGCGCCCGCGACGGGCACGGTCGACCGCAGACCCAAACAGGACCGCAGCCGGGCCACCCGGCAGCGCCTCCTGGAAGCCGCCGTGTCCTGCCTCGCCGAACACGGCTGGGCAGGCTCCACGGTCGCCGTCGTGGCCGAACGCGCCGGCGTCTCCCGAGGCGCCGCCCAGCACCACTTCCCCACCCGCGAGGACCTCTTCACCGCGGCCGTCGAGTACGTGGCGGAAGAACGCTCCACGGCCCTCCGGGCCCTGTTCCCGGAGGGCGCCGAAGACCGCCGCGTAGTGGTCGAGGCCCTGGTGGACCTCTACACGGGCCCCCTGTTCCGCGCGGCCCTGCACCTCTGGGTAGCCGCCTCGAACGAGGACCAACTCCGCCCCCGGGTAACGGAGTTGGAGGCGAGGGTGGGCAGAGAAACCCACCGCATCGCGGTGGAGTTGCTCGGCGCGAACGAGTCCCTGCCGGGTGTACGGGAGACAGTCCAGGGCCTACTGGACATGGCCCGCGGCCTGGGTCTGGCCAACCTGCTCACCGATGACAGGGGACGCAGGGAGAGGGTCGTCGCCCAATGGACCCACCTGCTGGAGAGCGCCCTTTAGGGGCGCGGGGAACTGCGCGACCAGCCACAACGGACCCGCAGTCGCCCACGAACCGATCCACCCTTCTCAGTGGGCGATATCCGAGTACCCCTCGATCGACTGAGGCCCACGAGACTCCGGCCCCACATACCGCGCAGACGGCCGCACCAACCGCCCCGTCCGCTTCTGCTCAAGAATGTGCGCCGACCACCCCGCAGTCCGCGCACACGTGAACATCGACGTGAACATGTGCGCCGGCACCTCAGCGAAGTCGAGAACGATCGCCGCCCAGAACTCGACGTTGGTCGCCAGCACCCGATCGGGACGACGCGCGTGCAACTCCGCCAGCGCCGCCTTCTCCAACGCCTCCGCGATCTCGAACCGCGGCGCCCCCAACTCCCGCGCGGTCCGCCGCAACACCCGCGCCCGAGGATCCTCGGCCCGATACACCCGGTGCCCGAACCCCATCAACCGCTCACCCTTGTCCAGCGCCTGCCGGACATACGCGTCCGCATCCCCCGTCCGCTCGATCTCCTCGATCATCCCGAGCACCCGGGACGGCGCACCGCCGTGCAGCGGCCCCGACATCGCCCCCACGGCCCCGGACAGCGCGGCAGCGACATCCGCCCCGGTCGACGCGATCACCCGCGCCGTGAACGTCGACGCGTTCATGCCGTGCTCCGCGGCGGACGTCCAGTACGCGTCCACGGCGGCGACATGCTTCGGATCGGGCTCACCGCGCCACCGGATCATGAACCGCTCGACGACCGAGTGCGCCTTGTCGATCTCGCGCTGCGGCACCATCGCGTTCCCCTGCCCGCGCGCGGACTGGGCGACGTAGGACAGCGCCATGACGGCCGCGCGGGCGAGGTCGTCGCGGGCCTGCTCCTCGTCGATGTCGAGGAGCGGCTTCAGACCCCACACGGGCGCGAGCATGGCCAGCGCGGACTGTACGTCGACACGGATGTCACCGGAGTGCACCGGGATCGGGAACGGCTCCGCGGGCGGCAGTCCGGGGTTGAAGGCGCCGTCGACGAGCAGCCCCCAGACGTTGCCGAACGAGACATGACCGACCAGATCCTCAATGTCGACGCCCCTGTATCGCAGGGCGCCGCCTTCCTTGTCCGGCTCGGCGATCTCCGTCTCGAACGCGACGATTCCTTCGAGGCCAGGTACAAAGCCGGGGTCGAAGTCGGACATCAGGCGGCTCCTCATGCTGTGGCTCCACGGTCGCCACGGACTCGCGGGCCGAAGATAGAGACATCAGCACCATAACGCCGAGTGCCAACCGGAGGGAGGGTCTGCGGCACTCAGTGCCACCCGAACTCGTGGCCGCATCCGCCGTACGGCAAGATGACCGCCGTGACCGACCGCGACCCTGCCGACCGTGTTCCCGCCGACCGTGAAGCCACCGCCCGCGATCCCCGCCTGGACCCCGCCGCGATGCGCATGCAGTACCGCGCGGCGAGCCTCGACGCGAACGACCTCGCCGAGGGCCCCATGGCACAGTTCGGCCGCTGGTTCGAGGAGGCCGCGGTCCAGGAACTGGTCTACGAGCCCAACGCCATGGTCGTCTCCACCGCCGACCCCGAGGGCCGCCCCAGCTCCCGCACGGTCCTCCTCAAGGACTACGACGATCAGGGCTTCGTCTTCTACACCAACTACGAGTCCCGCAAGGCCCGCGAACTCGCCGCCAACCCGTACGTGTCCCTGCTCTTCCCCTGGCACCCGATGGCCCGCCAGGTCCTGGTCACCGGCACGGCCCGCCGCACCGGCCGCGACGAGACCGCCGCGTACTTCCGCACCCGCCCGCACGGCTCCCAGCTCGGCGCGTGGGCCAGCGCCCAGTCCTCGGTGATCGCATCCCGGGCCGAACTGGAGTCGTCGTACGCGGAGTTGACCGCCCGCTACCCCGAGGGCGAACAGGTCCCGGTCCCGCCGCACTGGGGCGGTTTCCGCATCGCCCCGCAGACGGTCGAGTTCTGGCAGGGCCGGGAGAACCGCCTCCACGACCGCCTCCGCTACACCGCGGAGCAGGACGGCAGCTGGCGGGTGGACCGCCTCAGCCCCTGACGTGTCCTGGCCCCGGCCCTGGGATAAGGTCCCTCACTTCGGACGAGGGAGTTCCGACGGTTGGACGATTGAGGGGACGACGTGCGGTTGCGGTTTCGGTTTCAGACGCGTGGGCTCGGCGCCCGCCGGTGGATCCTCTTCGGAGTGACCACGTTCGGGTCGCTGTTCCTGGCCGTCGGACTGATTCTGGCCGGGGTGTCGGTCTCGTTCCTGACGGGCGCGGACCGCGCCCCGGGCACGGTCGTCTCCCTGGACTGGCGGGCCGGCCACAGCACCGGCACCTCCCGCACGAACAGCGGCCCCATGGCATACCCGGTCGTCGAGTTCACCCCGGCACACGGCACGCCGCGCACGTTCCGCGGCTCCACGGGGTCCAACCCACCGTCGTACGGGACGGGCGACCGGGTCGAGGTCCTCTACCACGCGAACTCCCCCGAGGACGCACGCATCAACGGTTTCGCCTCGCTGTGGCTGCTGCCGCTGATCTTCGGCGGAATCGGCCTGGCGGCAGTCGTGATCGCGACGGTCGTAGCGCGGCTGACACGCAGACGACCCGCGAGCTCAGGTCCCTCCGCCTCACGGCGGGGGAGCCGGCCGGACGTACCGGCGAGCTCGCGGGTCGGGTGACTGCGTTGGGTTAGGCCGGTTGCGCGCAACTCACACACGCGGGCCCGGCGCCGAACCGAGTACGACGGCGGGCCACTAGCCCGCAGCCACCTCGTACGTCCGGGTTTCACTCATGTACCCGATCACCTCCTTTCCTACGTAGGCCACACCCTAAGAAGCCGTCGCCCACCGATCAACCGCTTTTTCCGGATGCAGACCACGTCGGTTCCTCGCGACTGCCGTACGCGTATCCGTCGCCCCGCTGGAGGAGCCGCAGATTCCGGTGAGAGACGTCGATACGACCCCTCGACGTGGCCAGGCTGTGCTGCCCTCGGGCCCGGACGGAGACGCGGCCGGTCCATGTGTCCGCCCACTTGCCCGAGGGCACGGTGGGATTCGTCGAACGCGTAGCCGATCTTCCTGTTATCGCTCGGTGCCGGCGGACGGGCCGTGGATGGGCCTGGGCCACGGCAGCACCGTCAGTTCCGGCCAGGCCCGCTGCCAGCGGGCCGCCTTCGTCTCGTAGACCTCTTGTGGCGCCTGGGCCGGGTTCGGGCGTAGGACGAGGTTGAAGACGTCGGACAGGCCGTGCGGGGCGTAGACGCGCCAGTCGCCGTCCTCCTTGAGGCGTACGGCCAGGCAGCAGGTGGTCGCCGCGAAGGAGTCGATCGCGGACTCGACGGAGTCGTACGGCGGGCACGGGACGCCGAATTTCTGCTCGTACCAGAGGTGGACGCGGGCCTCGTTGCGGATCTCCACCTCGGCGGGCAGGCCGGCGAAGGCCTCGCGGCCCGCCCGGATCGCCGCGTCCTCCGCCTCCCAGGACAGGTCCGTGTCGTCGTAGTAGAAGACGTCGTAGTCCCTGATCCCGTGGGTCGGGGGACGGCCGGTGACCGTGTTCCAGACCGTTTGGAAGAGGCAGCCCGCGGTCAGATACCAGTCGGGGAGGCCGAGGGCCGCGGTGCGGTCGAGGACTTCCAGGAGGGTCTTGTTGCGGGACAGCGTCGTCCGCAGCGCGGTGAGTTGTTCGTCGAGGGGGAGGCGGGCGGGCATCGGTCGAGTGTGTCGGTGCCGGGACCGTCGCCGTACAACGATTCCCTCAATCTTGCGGGAACTCGGTGTGTGCTGCGTCACGTTCGAGTTGAATGATGGGGAGTGAGTGAACCGACGCTCCGTGTCCGCGGACGCAGCCTGACAGGGGGTCCAGGTGAGTGCTTCCCGGCGTAGTGGGACCACCGACGAGTTGGGTCCCGACGAGCCCGAGCGGGACGGTGGTCCCGAGGCGGTCGGCGGGTCCGATCTGCTGGCCGCGTTGCTGGACGGGATGGACGCGGCACTGTGTGCCTTCGACGCCGACGGGGTGCTGACCCACTGGAACCGTGAGGCGGAGCGCATTCTCGGCTGGACCGCGGCCGAGGCCGTCGGACGGCACGGGCTGGCCGGGTGGGCCGTACGCAGTGCGGACGCCCAGGAGGTCGAGGCGCGGCTGATGTCCGCGATGCAGGCGCCCGGACGGCAGGTCAACGAGTTCGCCCTTCTTACGAAGGACGGCGGGCGGGTGCTCGTGCGGACCCAGTCCGCCGCCGTGCGCGGACCCGACGGGAAGCCCGCCGGGGTCTACTGCGCCTTCAGTGAAGTGCACGCCCAGATCGACCTGGAGCGGTCGATCGCCCTCAGTGAGGCTCTTTTCGAGGACGCCTCCTGGGGGGTCGTGCTCGTCGACGCCGATCTGCGGCCCGCCGTCGTCAACGCGCATGCCGCGCGTGCGCTCGGCACCGGGCGGACCTCCGTCCTCGGGCGGCCTCTCGGCGAGCTGCTGGCCCAGGGCGTCGAGGAGTTGGAGGCCGCGCTCACGCATGTGCTGGCCGAGGGCGCGCCGCCCGCGCCGGCCGAGATCTGGGTGAGCGTCCGGACGCCCGAGGGGCATCTGCGGCGCTGCTGGCGGAGCGGGTTCCTGCGGCTGGCCTCGCCGCTCACCGAGGAACCGGTGCCGCTCGGCGTCGGCTGGCTCTTCCAGGACGTCACCGAGGCCAAGCAGATCGAGCAGGAGGCCTCGCTGCTGCGGTTCCGCGCTCAGCAACTGCACCGGGCCGCGCGCGCCGCCGCCGAGTGCGAGGACCCGCGCGACGCGGCCACCGTCCACCT
>NZ_JAWOAI010000102.1:0-22958 GCF_033194735.1 Streptomyces sp. W16 | reverse complement strand
CCGGGTTCGAGGGGCTGCCGGTCGTGGTCGAAGCCGTGCAGGTTGATGTAGAGCTGGCCGTCCGGGAAGCGGTCGCGGACCTGGTGTGCCCAGTGCACGGCCAGCGCGGTCTTGCCGATACCGGCGGTGCCGCCGATGGCGGAGATGACCACGGTGTTCGCCGGGCCTTGGCCCTGTCCGGGCGGAAGCAGCGCGTGGAGTCTGGCGAGTTCGTCGGTGCGGCCGGCGAACCCAGCGGCGTCATGGGGCAGTTCGGCGGGTGCGGACGATGCGCTCTCGCGCGGCACGGGGGGAGGAGGCGCGGGAGGAAGGAGGTAGGCGTCGTTCTGGTGCAGGACCGCTTCGTGGACCCGGCGGAGTTCCGCATGGGGGCTGGTTCCGAGTTCGTCGCGCAGTCGTCGGCGCGTGCCCTCGTAGGCGTTGAGCGCTTCCGCCTGACGTCCACAGCCGTACAGGGCCTGCATACGAAGGCCCACCAGGGACTCGTCGTAGTACTCGTCGTCGGACGCGGACGGGTCGTCGAAGTCGTCGAGGGCGTCGCCGAACCGCCGTAAGAGAAGAAGGCACTTGAGCCGCTCCTTCCGGAGCATGCGTCGGCGTTCCAGCAGCCGCGTCCGCCGGCCCTGTGCGAACTGTCCCGGCAGGTTGGCCAGGGGCTCTCCCCGGAACAGTCCGATGGCTGCGGCGAGTTGACCGGTCGCAGTGGCCAGGTCGCCCGACGCCAGAGTGCGCAGTGCCTCGTCGCCCCGCTCGGTCAGGTCCGCCGTATCGAGCCGGACGTCCTCGGCCACGAAGCGGTACCAGCCCTTGCCGCTGCGGATCACCGACTCCGCGGGCGGGGTGCCCTCCGGATCGAGCACCCTGCGCAGGGAGTTGACGTGGCTCGGCAGCACTTTGCGACCGCCGGAGGGCGGCTCCGATCCCCATACCGAGTCGAGCAGTTGGTCATGGCTCACCACGGCCCCCTGGCGGAGCAGCAACGCGGCCAGCACGGCCTGGCGCTTGATCGGCCCCAGATCCAGGGACACTCCGCCCCGCCATGCCCGCAACGGCCCCAGCACCTCGAACCGAAGCAGCTGAGGAGACCCGTCGTCCATTCCGAAGCTCCCGCTCTCCTACGTGATCTGTGTCATCGGAAATTCATCAGCATTGGAGCACCCCCGGCCATGGTGACGGACACGACATCGCACAACCCGCACAACCGAAGGAAGTCCGAGTGACCGAAGTGGAGTTGGTGGCCACCGCGTTGGCGACAGGGGCGGCGGCCGGACTCACCGACAGCACACGTGGAGTCGTCCATGACCTCCACGCCGTACTGAGAGATGTGGTTCGCAGGCGACTGGCCGGTGGCGGTGATCGTGTGCGGGGCCGCTACGGCGTTCGGGTGCTGGACGCCTACGAGACGGACCCCGACGTGTGGTGGACCCGGCTGCTCCAGGTCCTGTCCGCGGGAATGGAGATGGACGAGGAGATCCTTGGAGCGGCCCGCGCAGTGCTCCGTGCGGACCGTCGCACAGGACCAGCGACCGTGGCCGCCGACAGCGCCGAAAAGGCGGCACCTCGCTGACCCGGGCCCGTGGTGAGCTGTTGGTTCGCAGGTGCATTGCGGGGAGCGATTCGCCGGGCGAGCCGGTGTCGTTCAGAACGGCTTCTTTTCAGCTGGCGCCTGTGAACGTCGAACGCAGATGGACTGATATATGGGAAGGCCTGCCATGAATGCCGCACATCATCCATACTGCTGAACAGACGGCGTAGGGGGACGTCCATGGATGTCTCCGTAGAAAGGGGGCGCCGTGGAAAGGTCCGTCGTGTTCGTGCACGGTACGGGGGTACGGGCGAAATCGTACGTTTCCACTTTCGAGAGGATTCGGCACGAGCTGTGCGATCTGCGGCCCGGAATCGAGGTGCGCGGCTGTTTCTGGGGTGACTCCGAGGGCGCCCGATTCGTGCGGGGCGGTGCCTCGGTCCCCGGGTACACGGACTCCGGGGGAGGGCGGTCCGAGAAGGACGAGGATGTCGCCCAGTGGGGCTTGCTGTACGCGGACCCCGGCTATGAGCTGCGCCTGCTGAGCCTGCGTCCGCGTCCTTCCGGCGGTGCGCATCGCGGCGTCCCGCCCTCGCGGCGCTTGCTGTCCGCCCTGCGGGAGTACAAACCATCGGTCGAGTCCGTGGCTCTGTTCGCGCGCTACGGGCTCGCCGACGACCTCGACGCCGCGCTGCGCGAGGTACTGGACTCGCCGGAGCTGCGCGACGCGGCGGCCACGGTCGACCAGAATGGATACGAACACCGCCGTGCCGTGGCGCGAGCGCTGGTGGCAACCGTGCTTTCCCGCGCTCAGGACCGGGGCGAGGACGCCGTCGACGGAACTGCCCGCGCCGCTCTGGTCGCCGTGCTCGGCGCCGACCTCCACACCACGGCCCGGGGACTGCCCGGGGCAGTGGGCAAAGCCGCTGCGGCCACGGCCCTACGCATCTTCACGAAGAGCGCGGAACGACGTCGGGGCTCTCTGAGCGACGGACTGCTGCCGATGACCGGGGACATCCTGCGTTACCAGGCCCGAGGTGAGGGAATCCGCCGACTGATCGCCCGGACCATCGCCGACACCCCGGGAAGTCAGGTCACCGTCATCGCCCACAGTCTCGGCGGTGTCGCCTGCGTGGATCTGCTTGCCCTGGAAGCTCTCGACAGGGTGACCACGCTGATCACCGTCGGCTCGCAGGCGTCGTACTTCTACGAATGCGGCGCATTGGTGTCCGCCGAGCATCCTGAGACACTGCCCGACCGCTTTCCCCGACGCTGGCTGAACATCTACGACCCCTGGGATCTGCTCGCCTACCAGGTGCGGAACGTCTTCGGCGACGACCGCGCCCACGACGTCCGGGTCGACAACGGGCAGCCGTTCCCGTACACGCACAGTGCGTACTGGTGCAACGCCCAGGTGTGGGATGCCGTCGACGCGTGGCTGGACTGAGGCCCGTGTCCACGACGATGTTGCACGAGGTGGATCCGGAAACGGTGTACGCGGTGGCGGTCGGACTGGAGCACTATCCCGGTCTGGGCGGCGAGGATCTGCCGGGCGCGGCCCTCAACGCGGTGCGCTTCGCACGCTGGCTGCGTGGCTGTGAAGTTCCGGGGCAGAACATCGCGCTGCTGCTCGCCCCGGTCGACGAGAACCGCGACCAGATCGAGGCGTCCTGCGCCGACACCGGACTTTCCTGGCAGGAGACGGCCCAGGGCGCACTGCTGCGCCGGCATTTCATCGAAACCCTGCCCCGGAAGTCGGCCGGGCTGTTGTACGTCTACTGGGGCGGACACGGCGTCCTCACCAGACACGACGAACGCGTCTTGTACTACCCGGACGCCACCGACCAGGACCCCCGCGGTCTCGGCGTGCGCGATCTGCGGGAGTACCTCACCGCAGAGGGGTTCCCCGAGCAACAGGTCCTTCTCTTCGACTCCTGCGCCATGTTCGTCGAGGAGCGGGGTCTCGACGTTGCTCCGGTCCAGGACCGGCTGCCGGGCAGCCGCCGCGAAACGAAGGACCAGTTCCTGCTGCACGCCAGCCTCGACGGTCAGGCGGCCGAGCACGACACCGCGCTGAGGTCCGGTGCCTTCTCCTACGTACTTCTGGACTGGCTGGAGACGCATGCCGAGCAGCGGCCGACCCCGGACCTCGACGCGATGGAGGCGGCGGTGCACCGGAACATGCTGGAGCGGTACGAGCGAGGCGCGCCCGCCCAGGCGCCGATGAGCTGCACCTACCGGTCGCTGCGGGGCGACGAACGAACCGAGCCTTTCTCCGCGCACGTGGATCCGCAACAAGCGGAGAGGCTCGTAGTCACACTGGGCGAAGTGCTCCCGGACCCTGCCAAACGCATGTGGATAGCCGGACGGGTGGCCCGGGCGTGCGGGTCGAGCTGGCTGGCCGCCAGGCCCACGGACACCCGGTTCGCCGAGATGCTGCTCAACAGCCCCCGGGCGATGGCTACGTTCATCGGTCTGCTGCGTCATGGGGAGGGCAGGCCGGCGGCCGTCAGGACACTGCGTGCCTTCGCCGTCACGGTGCAGCCGCCGGGACTCCTGTCCGTGCCGGAGTACGTCGAGCTGCACCGGTTGCTGGGCCGCTGGAACGCCAGATCGGCCGAGACCGTCAACGCCGCCACACAGGAGGCGGTGGAAGCAATCCCGCCGATGGTACGGGCCGAGGCGGACGGGCGTCTGACGCTGGACCAACTCATGGCGCACGTCAAATATCTGGAGACTCTGGGACTTGGACACCGGACCGACACCAAAAGACTGGCCCTGCCCGCCGTGCTGCGCTTCGTGCTCTGCCTGGCCGCACGTCCCAGTGTGTCGCCGCAACTCGACGCGGAACTTCTGACCTGGTGCTACCAGGTGGCCACGGTTCGGCTCGGTGTGGACAAGCGCGAGTTCGAGAGGTGGCTGAAGAAGTCCCGGACTCCGCACGCGCTGAAGGCCGTCAAGGGCCTGGTGCCGGAGGCGCCGGGGACCCTGCCGCCCAGCGTCGTCGTACAACTGTCGCCAGGCACTGAGCCGGACAGCTTCGTCGCCCGCACCTGGGTCAGGATGGAGGCAGGTGCTCTCCGCCGCCACACCAGTGATCACAACGGGCTTCAGCTCAGCTCCTCCCAGGTGGTCCAGCTCATCGACGACGCCGTGTACTCCGTAACCGCTGAGGGGGCTCCCAGCCCGCTGGTGGAGATCGTGGTCCGGCCGGACGACCTGCTCCAGGTGCCGATCCACACCTGGGAGAGCGTGGACGACGACGGGACCCTGCTGCTGCCCAGCGTCGATCACCGCATCGCCCTGCGCTGTGAACCCCTGGTCCGGGAGAGCCGTGAACGCAAGCGTCAGCAACTGCGCGCGAGGCGGTGGGAACGGCGCGACGGCGGCGAGGTGATCCACCTCGATACGCGGCACTCCGTCAATGCGCGATCTGCCCAGGCGGCGCTGCAGAGGGACCAGTGCGCGGCACGTGTGATCATCTGCACCGGGAGCACCGACAGCGTCTCGTTGATCATGGCGGCGCTGCGGCTGGGCTACCCGATGATCATGTGGGACAGCGAGACGCAAGTCCCCGTGGCCCCCTGCCACTTCGAACCGCTCCGTCCCGAGGACGAGATCCGCTCCCAGCCGGAGCGCGTGCGTGAGTACTGGTCGCAGTTCCACGAGAACCCGGACCGGTACGACCTGCGGCCCGCCTTCCTGCTGGAGGACCACGAGCGCCCGCTGCCTCCGGCACACCCACTGACCCGGTCGGCCCGCCCGGAGGAGACGTGATGCAGACTCCGCCCGAACCACCTCACCACGGCACATCAGGCACCGATCCGGAGGCCGCGGCCTGGCGGATCTTCCACGGCGACGGTCGGCGGCGCGGCGTGTCCTTCCCCGAGGCGCCACCGTGGCGACAGTTCGTTCCCCCGGCCGACGGCGCATCCCGGCAGGACGAAAGCGTCGCCAGGAGGTGCGGCGCCGGTTACGTCATCGGTGACGCCGAGACGGACGTCATCAACGCGGCCCTGCGCCTGCGCCGTCCGCTTCTGGTCACGGGCCGCCCCGGCACCGGGAAGACATCGTTGGCCGAGGCGATCGCCCATGAACTGGACCTGGGCAAGGTCCTGCGCTGGCCGGTGAACAGCCGCTCCACACTCCAGGACGCGCTCTACCGGTACGACGCCATCGGACGTCTCCAGCGTGCTCCGGCGGACGACGCCGAGGGCACGGAGCCCGCGGACATCGGGGACTTCGTCCGTCTCGGGCCCCTGGGAACAGCACTCGTCCCTGTCGGCCGGCCCCGTGTCCTGCTGGTCGACGAACTCGACAAGGGTGACGTGGACCTTCCCAACGACCTGCTCAACGTCTTCGAAGAAGGCAGTTTCGAGATCCTCGAACTGGCCCGGCTCCCCGAGTCCCGGCAGCGCGTCGACGTGTTCACCGCGGACCGCGGCGACCGGGTGACCATCGAGCGGGGATTCGTCCAATGCCTGGAGTTCCCCGTCGTCGTGATCACCAGCAACGGCGAACGGGACTTTCCTCCCGCCTTCCGGCGCCGCTGCGTACCGCTGCACCTCGCCGATCCCGACGAACAGCGGTTGCGGGAGATCGTCACCAGCCACCTCGGCCCCCAGGCTCTCGCCTACGCCGACGACCTGGTGGCGGCCTTCCTCGGCGAACAGGCGTTGGGGGGACTCGCCACGGATCAGCTGCTCAACGCGATCTTCCTGCGCAGCGGTGGAGCCAGACTGGACGCCGAAGGACTGCTGAGCACCGTACTGGCGCACCTGAACACGGGCGGCTAGGGATGTACAGGCGTGTGCTGGAGGTACTACGCAACGCCGGACTTGAGATCGACCATGTCGAGCTCCTGGACTCCCTGTACCTGGCCCGCATGCTCACCAGGGATGCGACGGCTCCGCTCGCGCTGCTCCACGCGCTCGACGAGAGCGTGCCGCCCGGCCCAACGCCGCATGCCCGTACGCCGGTCGGGGACGACAGCCCGGCCGGCCGGCGCCCCTCGGTCAACACCCTGCCCCGACACCACGGCACTTTGCCGCCCCTGTTCCCGCAGGGCAGGAGTTCGCCCCGGCACATTGTCCGTGAGGACTTCCCGGCCGAGCCGGACACCGGCGAGCGGTCCGTCCCGGTCACCGGCTCCCGGCGTCCGGACGGGCCGCAGGACACCGCGGTACTGCTGCCCGGTCCCAGGGCGCTGGGCAGCGAGATCGCCCTCGACCGGGCGCTGCGGCCGTTGAAACGCCGTGTCCCCAGTACCGTCCGCACCGAACTGGACGAGGAGGCGACAGCGGTCACCCAGGCGGAGACGCGCAGGCCACAGGTCGTGCTCCGGCCGGCGCGGGAACGCTGGTTCAGGCTCCTGCTCGTCATCGACAGCGAGGCGTCGATGTTGTTGTGGCAGCGGCACTGCGACGAACTGAGGGCGACGTTCGAACGCAGCGGAGCCTTCCGGCAGATCCAGGTGCACCAGTTCAGTTACGGCTCGCCGCGTTCCGTGCACAAGGGACTGGCCCTGACACGTCCGTGGGACGGCAATGCCCTGCTGCACGCTCCCGGGTCCCTGGCGGACCCCTCGGGCCGTTCGATGGTCGTGGTGGTCACGGACGGTGCCGCTCCCGCCTGGCGGGACGGGCGCATGGCCGCGGTCCTGCGGCAGTGGGCCGCGGTGGGCCCGGTGGCCGTCATCAATGTTCTGCCCCGCCACCTGTGGGCGGGCACGGGTGCGGCCGGTGACACCTGGCACCTGACCGCGTCGCGTCCCGGCGCCCCCAACGCCTCGCTGAACGTCACCGATCCGCTCCTCCTCCCGCTCACGGCTCCCTTCGACGAAGTCCCCGAGCCGACCGTGCCCATCGTCGAACTCACCCCCGGCGGACTCGCCGCTTGGGCGGAGGGCATCGTCACTGTCGGGCACGTCGTTCCCATGTGCTTGTGGGAACCCCAGGCCGGACCGGCGCCCGGTTCCGGCTACACCCTGCCGTGGCGCGGTGCCGGGTCGAAGAACTCCGTGCGAGCCTTCAGCCGGTCCGCTTCACCGGGCGCGGTCCGGCTCGCGGCCCACCTTGCCGCGGTGGCACCGGTCACCGTGCCGGTCATGGAACTGGTGCAGGAGGGGTTGTCGGACAGGATCCTCGGCCGGTCGGCTCTCGCCGAGGTCTTCCTCAGCGGTCTTCTCACCCCCTTGGACCCCGAGCAGCAGAGGGCCCGTACGAACCGATCCGTGACCTCGATGCGACACCGCCTCTTCGACTTCACCGCCGATGCGAAGGACCTGCTCCTCGACTCGGTCCCCACAGCCGAACTCATCCGCTGCCGCAACCGTGTCGGCCGACGCATTGAACAACTGGCGGGCCGTTCACCGGACTTCCCGGCCTGGCTGCTCGATCCGTCGGACGACGACCAGCAGTCCACCCTCCAGCCCTTCGCGAGCCTTGGCCAGGCATTCCTGGCCCGCCTGGGCATCGGCCCGGTCGCGGACGACGTCTCGGGCGATCGCGAGGACGACGACGAGACACGTGCATACCACCGGGAGCCCATGAACTGGAGCGACCGGGGCACCGCGACGACCGCGGTGATCGTCACCAACGACCCGCGCATCCGCGATGCCGTCTCCGTCGCCCTCGCGGAACCCGAGCGCCTGCCCCCCGGCGCCGGAGTGCAGGCAGTGCGCGGACGCCTGCCCGGGACGGCCTGGCAACAGGTCGTGCTTGTGTCGGCCACGGGAGCCGACCCCATGTCCGACGGCGGCGTCGCCCAGGTCGTGTCCCGGATGCGGGTGCAGGTGCTGCTGGTCGTCGGCACCGGACGGGCCCTGGACGCCGTCGTGGCCGAGGACGTGGTCGTCTCGACCCGCCTGGTCTCGGGCTGGATGCCATCCGCCGAAAGCTCCGCGCCCTCGCCGGCGGCCTGGCTGCCCGACGGCGAACTGGAGAGTGTCGCCCGAAGGACCCTCGGAGACACGGCACATTTCGGCCCCGTGGTCCTGTACGACGGCTCCGCCACCCGCGGACTGCACCACGGTGTCGACTTCAACGTCGAAGGAGCGGTTGCGAGCATGGCAGTGAATGACATCACGCCCTGGCTGAGGCAGGGCCACTTCCTCGCCGTGGTCGGTGCCGCCATGTGGGAACAGCCCACTGGACCCTCAGGCCGGTACGCGAACCCGGACTTGGCTCGGCGGGTGGCCGCCGCAGCACTGGACATCCTCGGCGCGCTGGAACCGGACCCGTCGGCCTCGGCCAACGACCCGACGAGCCGCTACGAGGAGATCCCCGCGGTGCTGACCAGCACCGTCGCCCTGCCCGCTGACGAGCCGGGCCTGCCCCTCGACACGCTGCTGAGGCCTGTGGTGGAGCCCATGGACCAAGCGGAGGTCGACCAAGTGCTCACGGCCCTGGAGCCGACACAGACCGTGCCCGAGCACGTCACCGTGCTGGTGGGACCGGACCCCGACGAACTGGTCACGACGGCGGAGTACGCAGCTCGGACGGCCGGCCGTCAGGGCTGGTTCGACGGTGGGACGGTCAGTCTTGACCTGCGGGGATACGACGACACTCCCGCCACCGCCGATCTGCTCAGGCAGATCCTGCTGCGTGAACTCGGTCAGCCCGCCGTGGGCAGCACGCCCGAACAACGCCTCGACCACTACCGGAAAACGCTGCGCCGGCGTGCGCGGGTCACCGGACGCACCCTGGTCCTGCTGACCAACGTCACCTCGTACCGCCAAGTCCAGGCGCTGCGCTCCGGCGCGGAGTGGCACCAGTTCCTGGTCATCGCCCGCGACAAGGTGCCCTACCTGCCCGCCAGCAGGCTCACGCCCGGCCGACTCTCCTCCGCCGAGGCCGAGGCGTTTCTCGACGCCCGGTTGCGCGAGGCGGACCCGGACGACGGGCGGATCGAGCTCCAGTCCCTGAAATCCCGTGAACTGGCCGAACTGTGCGACCAGCGCCCGGTCGCCCTGCGCGTTGCGGCGGCCCTCCTGGTCGCCGAACCGGACCTGAACGTGCGGCGACTGGTCGACAGGGTTCGAGCGTCGCCGCATCAGAATGTTCCCGGGCTCTCCCGGGACGGCACGAGCGGAGTCTTCGCGCTGGCCGTCCGGTCCCTGGGGTCGCGCACGGTGGGACTGTTGCGCACGCTGGTCTTCATGCCCGGTCCGGGTACCGACGTGGCCACCATGATGGTGGCGATCGGTGCCGACGAGGCCCCGCTGCAAGGGCTGGCCGAGCTGGAGCGCGCGGGGCTCGTCGTCCGGGTCTCCGACGGCTCGCGCTGGTACGTGCCGCGCTCCGTTCGCGAGTACGTCGACGTCAGCACACAGGGGAGTGCCTTTGACGAGGAGGCGGCCCGGGCCGCCAGGCGGTTGCTCGATCACTACCTGGCACTGGTGATGGACCTGAACGGCAGGCTGCGAGGGCCCGAGGAACTGGGAGCCGCCACCACGTCCGATTCCGTACGCGAGGCCGGGATGCGCGTCCTCGATGAGGAGAGGACGAGCCTGTTGGCTGCGGCGCACTGGGGTTATGGCAGGTCGCAGCCCGTCGTCGCGGCCCGGCTCGGAGTCGCACTCGGTGAATACCTGAGGCTCCGCCGGCTGGTGGACGACTGGGTCACGGTGAGCCAGGCGGCCCGGCGCATGGCTGCCTCCGCAGGCGACCGGATGCTCGAAGCCGCGGCCCTCAACAACCTTGGGCCGGCCCTGCACGCGGCCGGGCGTGTCAGGGAAGCGAGGTCAGCACTGGAACTGGCCTGTGAGACGTATGAGGGCGCAGCCCGACACGCCGACCTCGGCAGGGCGCTGCACAATCTGGGAGTGGTCCTTACGGCGACGGGTGATGCCGACGAAGCGGTGACGGTGCTGGAACGCGCCTTCGACATGTGTGAGGAAGCCGGGTTCCCGGCTGGTGTGAGGGTGGTGGCGGGCAGCCTGGGGAGCGCCCTGCGCGCTGTGGAACGGACGGAGGAAGCCGCCACGGCGTACGAGGTGGCCCGCGACCTGCACCAAGCCGTCGGCGATGCCGACGCCGAGGCAGGGGTGCACAACAACCTCGGCATTCTGCGGGCGGGTGAGGGCCGCCTGCCCGATGCCGCCCTGTCCTTCACTCGGGCTCTGGACCTCTTCACCCGCTCAGGCAACTCCTACGACGAGGCTCGCACGGCCCGCAACCTGGCCCGGCTGCACCAGGCGGAGGGCCGGCTGTCCTCTGCCTCGACCGCCTGGGGCCGCGCAGCCGAGGCTCTCACTCGCGCCGGCGCCGCCCCGGAGGCGGAGGCGGCGACCTTCGAAGGCGCGAGGACGGTGGGTGAGTCGAGCATTCCGTGACGGGGTGGCAGCACCGCGAAGACCTCGGGGAGTTGGGGTTCGCTGTTGGGCAGTCTGCGGTCGAAGGTCTGTCAACTCCGAAGGCCTGTAACCCCGTTGCGGGGCTACGAAGACGGTGATGGAGGCCGACCGTCCGCCACTCGTCGAAATCCGCGACGAGGTCGACGCTGCTGCCTCGTGGCCTTCCTCCTGGCTGTGGTCACCTTCGGCACCGGTCTGGCGTTGCGCCACCGACGGGTTCCGCGCCGACTGACCGGGCTGGGAACTGTCAGTTACTCGCTCTACCTGGTGCATCCGGTGCTGCTGGCGGTGACCGACGGCACGGTCGGTCGGTGGCGGCAGGACAGTCCCGTGGCCGAAATGGCGTTCGTCGCCGTGCTGTTGCCGCTCTGCGTCCTGACCTACAGGTACGTCGAAGTGCCGAGCAGGCGGTGGGGCCGAAGGCTGGCCCGCCGCGTGGAGCTGCCGCGACGCACGCTCGCGCCGGCCGAACCGGAGCAGACCGGAGCGGGGGCGGGTACCGGGCCGGTGAATGTCTGATCGACCGTCGCGGTGGGCGCTCATGTAGCCGACCATGAGGTGTGCGATTCGATTCCGTTCCCATGCCGGCGACCGTCGAGGCCAGGCCTCGTGACAGCCGTGGCTATCCCGTGCCCGCCATCACTCCGTGGGAGGGGGACGAGCCGCAGTTCGCGCTCACCGACTACGGGCGGAGCGCCGAGTGCGCGCGGCAGCGTCTGTGTTCCGTCTGCGACACCCTGATGCCCAAGGGACCGGTGTGGCGGGTGGTCGGCGCCGCGGAGAGTTCCGGGATCCGTGAGGCGCTCGCGGCCGGGCGGCCGTACCGCAACATGGCGGCGACACTGGAGGCTCCGGGGCACCGCGCGTGCATGCTCTACGCCTCGATGGTCTGCCCGTACCTGGCGCGCCCCAACGCGCGGCGCGGGCTGACGGCGGAAAGCCCGGACGACCTGACCGCGCATGTCGTCCGGGGTGCTGTCCGTGGGGACATGGGTGCCGTGGTGGGGTTCGGCGACTACGAGTTCGCCGTCACCAAGACCCAGGTCCTGTTCCGTTTTCTCGATGTGGTCGAGTACCTGCCGCACGACATGGCCGACCAGCACCTGCCCGAGCTCCGGGCCGAACTCGCCCGCGCCGGCGGGCGGTTGGGCGGCGGTCAGCCGCGGTAGGCGGGCAGGCCGGTGTGTGCGGAGACCTTGACGGGCCTGCCGAAGCCGTGGGCGGTCTTCGTGATGGTGTACGTGCCCGTCGGGGCGCGGAAGGCGATGGTCTTGCCGTTCGGGGACCAGGTGGGCTCGGTGTAGTCGGTGGTGGCGGTGGGGGTGACGTCCTTGACGGTGTTCGTGGCGCTGCCGAGGTCCTCGACGAAGAGGTGGTCGTGCCCGTGCACGGAACGGACGAAGACGACCTCCTCGTTGTCGGGGGAGAGAGCGGGCTCGGAACCCTTGGCGAGCGCGCCGCCCTGCTGCCGCAGGTAGTCGTCGCGGATGTAGACCTCGCCGTTGTGGGTGTTCTCGTAGACGGCCGAGCCGTACTTGCCGCCGACGCTCGGCCAGGTGTTGTCGGTCTGGGGGATGCTGCCCTCTCCCGCGTAGCCGTTCAGGCTGATTCTGGCCGGCCTGCCGTGGTTGGCGGTGGCCTTGACGCCCTCCAGGACGGTGCGTCCGTGGATCTTCGCCGAGAAGATGAGGTTGTTCTTCGCGGGGATCTGGTTCGTCCGGTCGGCGGCGGCCACCTGCCAGGTGGGGTGGGACCACGTCTGTCCGCCCGGGTTGGCGGCGACGGTGACGCGGTGGGTGCCGTCGGGGTTGGAGACGACGAGGTTGCCGTGCCCGTCGATGAAGGCGGCCTTGCTGCCGCCGGGGTTCCAGGCCAGGTCACGGACCGTGGTGCCGAAGTCGATCGACCTGCCGTTGACCACGACGTGGCGGGTGCCGTTGCTGAGGGTGAGTCCCCTGGGCACGGTGAGCGTGTGCGTGGACGCGGCTGCGGCGACCATCGCGGCGCTGCCCTTGGCTCCGCCGGAGGACGGGGCGGCCGGCGCGGCGCAGGCCGTACCGCACAGGGCGAGCAGTGCGGCAGCACCTGCGGTGATGACGGTTGCGCCGGCGCGCCGGCGGTTACGAGCGGACATCGAGGTTCCCCCAGTGATGTGAATGACGCTGCGACGAGAGGTCCGCGGGAACCGCCGGCCGTTCCCGGAACCGGAACCTGAACCGGTCCGCTCGGCTTGCTGCCCTTCGCGACAGGACGGAGTATTCCGCCGGCGGGTGACGGAGCTGTGCGTCCACTGTCACAGCTGTGCAATAGCGCGCCGGATCAGGTCTGACCCCCCATCAGGTGTCGGGGTGCGGTCAGGGTTCGCTCAGGGACGTTCCCTGATGATCAGGGCTGCCGGGACGGAAGAGACTCGTGGTGGGCCGTTCGACTGCCGGTCCAGCCGCCACCCCGTGGGAGAGCTTCACCGTGAACTGCTCCGTCTTTCGCCCCCGTTGGTCCACCATGGCCGCGTCCGGCGCCGTGCTGTTCGCCCTGGCCGCGGTTACGGTCCCTCCCGCCTCCGCCGCCTCTGACGCCACCCCGGCTCCAGCGCCCGCCGCCGCGCCGTTGCCCGGGCTCGATCCGGCCGAACTCCGGGCAGCCATCGGTGGGTTACCGGCCGCGGATGTCACCGGCGCACTGCTGCGGATCACCGGTCGCGCGGGCCACTGGTCGGGCACCTCCGGCGTGGGCGACCTGGAGACAGGCCAGGGCGTTCCGCCCGGCGCGCACATCCGGATCGGCAGCATCTCCAAGGTCTTCACCGCCACGATCGTGCTCCAACTCGCCGCCGAGCACCGGATCGACCTGGACAAGCCGGTCCAGCAGTACCTGCCGGGGGTCCTGCCCTCCGGCCTCCCGCCCATAGAGGTCGGTCAGTTGCTCAACCACACCAGCGGCCTGCCGAACGGCGTCGCCAGCCCCGACTTCGGCGACGGCAGCCCCGAATGGTTCGCCGCCAACCGCTTCAAGAGCTTCACACCGCAGCAGGTGATCGACCTGATGGCAGGCCGGCCGATGCAGTTCGCGCCGGGTACCGCGCAGCAGTACAACGGCATGAACTACTACGTCGCCGGCCTCCTGGTCGAGAAGATCACCGGGCACACCTTCGCCCACGAGGTGCGCTCCCGGATCACCCGGCCCCTAGGACTGCACGACACCCAGGTCCCCGACGCCGACGACCCGCGCCTGCCCGGCCCGCACTCCCACGGCTACCTGACGGTCACGTCCCCGGACGGCACGGTGCACCAGGTGGACGTCACCGAGCAGAGCCCCTGGCCCTGGGCCGAGGGCGGCATGATCTCCACCCCCGCCGACCTCGACCGTTTCATGACCGCGCTCTTCCGCGGTCGGCTCCTCCCGCCGGCCCAGCAGGCCGAGCTCTTCACCGTCCCCGACGTCCCCAGCTTCCACAGCAGCCAGTGCCGCACCGCGGCCGACGCCGCCCGTGCCTGCATGACCATGGGCATCATGAGGGTGACGGCATCCAACGGCGTCACGGTCTGGGGCAAGACCGGCTCCCGCCCCGGCTACACCAGCGGCGTCTTCGCCACCCGCGACCTCTCCCGCAAGATCGTCTACTCCCTCAACCCGACCAACCTCAACGGCACCGAAATACGCTACGTCCAGCGGATCGCCGCCGCCTCGTTCGGCACCGTGGTCCCGGCCACGAGCTGACTCCGTCAACGCGCTTACACCTTGCGTGAGTTGGGTCCCGGTGCGGCATCGGGCGGAGCGGTTCGAGGCATCGGAACCCACACGGGGCCGGCTCCTACGTCAACTGCTCGGGTCCGCCGCGTTCGTGGGCTCGTACGGCACGCATGGTGCTCATGTTCCGTCCCTCCTTGGGTGGGTGGGGGCGCCGGCCGGTGTGCTCACCAGGTGGGGATGAACCCTCCGTCCACGGTGATGTCGGCGCCGGTGACGTTCGCCGTGCGGTCGGCGGCCAGCAGCAGGACCACGTCGGCGATCTCGGCGGGCCGGGAGAAACGGCCGGTGACCGTGGTCCGTGCGGCGTTGTCGATGACGTCCTGGGGTTTCATGCCGGTCGCCTCGGAGACCGTCGCGGCGACACCGCCGTCACCGAGCCAGAGATCGGTCTCGACCGGTCCCGGGCTGACGGTGTTGACCCGGATCCCCTTCGGGCCGACCTCCTTGGACAGGGCCTTGGAGAAGCCCGCGAGGGCCGCCTTCGAGGCGCTGTAGTCGATGACCGCCGGGTCCGGGAGCGCAGCGTTGACCGAGCAGATGCTCACGATCGAGCCCCGTCCCCGGGCGAGCATCACCGGCAGGGCGCTGCGGGTCGTACGGACGGCCGCCATCAGGTTGAGGTTGAGGGTGGTGAGCCACTCCTCGTCGGTGACCGAGAGGAATCCTCCGGTACGGGCCGGGGCCGAGCCCACGTTGTTGACGAGGATGTCGATCCGGTCACCCGCGGCCTCGACGAGCCGTGCGGGTCCTGATGCCTCGCCCAGGTCGACCGGTACGACGCGCACGCGCCCTGTCGCGGCCAGTTCCTCCAACTCCGCCGAGGAGTGCCGGGCCCCGGCATGGACCGTGACCCCCTCCGCGGCCAGCGCACGCACGACCGCCAGCCCGATTCCCCTGCTGGCGCCGGTGACGACGGCCACCTGTCCGTTCAGTCCGAGATCCATGGTGTGTCCTCCCATCCCTTCCGTACATCACACATGCCGGTCGGCCGGAGTGCCTGTCGGCGTCGAGCACGATCGAGACCACCGCGTGCGACGAGCCGACGGTCCCGACATGAGAATGCGCCCGCCGCGCATCAACCGCTGGCCTGTCGGCGGAACGGCCCTGTCGTACTGGAGAACGCGACCGGGAGGCGCCCGGGCAGCGCCTCCCGCCTAGTCACTTGCCCAGTCACTCGTCGCCGGGCCGCTGCTTCGGGTCCCGGTGGGCGAGGTGAGGTCGCGCGGCTGGGCGAGGGCAGGGCGGGACGGATAGAACTGCGCGTACCAGCGGCGTAAGGCCTTGATGCCCTGTTCGTGGGGCAGCAGGATCGGGTGCGGCCGGTGGATCTTGTGATCCCAGATCCGGAGCTCCTCGCGCACCTCACCCAGCGCCTGCGTCCGGAAGACGAGCTTGAGCACGGGCGTCAGGGACGGGAACCGGGCCGGTTTGCGGAGGTAGTACAGCATCCGCATCTCGCTCGTGCGGTCGTCGACGGGGGTGGTGAGGGCGACGGCGGTCACCGACAGGGCGGGGCCGTGGGTGCGGACCACCATGACGCCCGGTCCGTACATGAACGCGTCGAAGCTGTTGTCGATGTCCCGGCCGAGGACGCGCCGGCGGATCCGGCCGCGGGCTTCCGCGAAGGGGCCGTTCGACCGCCAGTCCTGGACGAGAGGTTCGCTCTGACCGTGGAGGAAGTGGAAGTGGGACTCGTCGACGATGTTCTCGCGCATCTCCTGGACGTGGATGCGCGCGCGGCAGACGTCGTCGATCGGCTTGGCGAACCGCCCGGACGCCGCCTCCGGGATCTCCGGTACCTCCCATGCCGGATCGCCCGGCCCGACGTGGACGAAGACGAGCCCACTGTGCTCACGGACCGGAAAGCCGCCGAGGGACACCTTCGGAATCAGGCGCGCGAACGGAGCCTCCACGCACCGCCCGTCCGGGCCGAACCGCCAGCCGTGGAACGGGCACTCCACGGCGCCGTCCACGACCTTGCCGCCGGCGCCGAGGTGCGCGCCGTAGTGGGGGCAGTGCGCGTCCCGTACGGCCGCCCGACCATCCGTTCCGCGGAAGGCGATGAGCGCACGCCCGAAGTAGTGGAGGCTGACGACCTTGCCCGGACGGAGTTCGTCGCCGCGGAGCACGGCGTACCACCCGTACGGGACGGTCGGCATCGGGTAGTCGTCGGCTCGCGGGTCGCGGGGCAGGGCAGCGAGTTTGTCATGGTGCCGACGAAGAGGCATGACCGGATGCTAGCGAGGGCTCGGTGGACCCGGGGCGGGGGTTTGCACACTCGGGTCCACTTGGGCGGCGGTGGGGGAACTGGTACAACTCGCCGGGCAGAGCCGCTCGTTGACCCAGTAGGTAGTAGGTGGATGGACGGCGGCAACGAAGCGATCAATGATCGTGGGAGTCGGATCACGGGGGTGGGAGCGCATGACCAATCAGCCGGTGTTCGTCCTGGGCGAGGACCTGCAGGCCCTGGAGCGGGCCGAGTTCGAGACCGAGGCGGAGTTCCAGGAACTGCTGGCGCGTCATCCTCGGGTGCTGGACTTCGGTTCGCCGGCCGACGGCCGGCCGCTGCGGCTGGTGCTGGTGGCCCGGGAGATGGGGGTGCCGACGAGCACGGAGAGCGCCCCGGCGTACTGGCTGGACCATCTCTTCGTGGACGCCGACGGCATGCCGACCCTGGTGGAGGTCAAGCGGGCCACGGACACCCGGATCCGGCGTGAGGTCGTGGGCCAGATGCTGGACTACGCGGCGAACGCGGCCCGTTACTGGCCGGCCGCGCTGCTGCGGCGTTCCTTCGAGGACACCTGCGCCAAGGACGGCCGGTCGCTGGAGGAGGCGTACGGGGAGCTCCTCGGCGACCAGGGCGAGCGGTCCGCGGAGGAGTTCTGGACGACGGTCGAGGAGCGGTTGGCCGCCGGGCAGATGCGGCTGCTGTTCGTCGCCGACCGGATTCCGCTGGAGCTGCGGGCGATCGTCGAGTTCCTGAACCGGCAGCTGCGGCAGACCGACGTGTACGCGGTCGAGCTGACCCAGTACCGCGGCGGCGACCTCCGCGTCCTCGTCCCGCGCGTGCACGGCGAGGTCGCCACCGCGGCGAAGTCCCCCTCGGGCCACCGCACCACGCAGCGCACCACCCGGGCCGACATGGACACGGCGATCGCGTCGCGCCCCGACCCGGACGTACGGCGGACCGCGACCGCCCTGCTCGATCACGCGGCGGCCGAGGGGCGGCTGGAGTGCGGTACGGCCAAGTACCGGAGCATGCGCGTCTACTACCGCGTCTCCGGCCGGGACGTGCCGGTCGCGACGCTCTCCCTGCGCGAGGACCCGGCGAAGGACGACCTCTCCTTCGCCTTCGGCTCGATCACCTACCACCTCGGCCACGAGCGGGCAGCGGCGTTCGCGGCTGCCCTGCCGACCCTCCCCGGCCTGGCGGAGAGGCTGGAGGCGCTGCCGGCGAAGGGCTACAACGGCTGGCCGTCCGTCTCCCTGACCACCCTCGCCGCCGAGCCCACCGCCGTCGAGGGAATCCTCTCCGCGATCCGGCGACTCGTCGACGGCCAGGAGTCCTCCGCCTGATCACATGCCTCGCCCGTACGCCCACGCACTCACCGGCAGAGATCCATCCCAGGCCGGCCCCTTGGGCGGCCCCTTAGGGTCGGAGGTATGACGATGCCTCTTGCCGGTAGTGCCTTCGACTCGCTCCGTCTCGACGCAGTGTCCGACCAGGACGCGCTGCGCCAGGTCTACGACCTCCCCGGTGCCGCGTCCGTGCGGAAGCAGATGACCGAACTCACCGAGCAGACACGGCGGTTGATCGGCTGCTCATCGCTGGTCCTGGTCGCCAGCGTGGACGCCGAGGGCAACTGCGACGTCTCCCCGCGCGGCGGCCCCGCCGGGTTCGTCGGCGTCCTGGACGCACGGACGGTGGCGATACCGGACGCGACCGGCAACAAGCGGCTGGACACCCTGCAGAACGTCATCGCCACCGGACGGGCCGGGCTGTTGTTCGTCATCCCCGGGCGCACCACCACCCTGCGGGTGAACGGCCGGGCCTGCGTCTCCACCCGCCCGGAGCTGCTGTCGCAGCTGACCGCCGTGGGCAAGCCGCCGGCCAGTGCGCTGGTGGTGGGGATCGAGGAGGTCTACCCGCACTGCCCCAAGTCGCTGCTGCGCAGCGGGGCCTGGAAGCCGGAGCAGTGGCTGCCCGCGGACGCCCAGCCGGCCTCGGCCGAGGTGACACTGGCCCAGCTGCGGATGCCGGAACTGACGATCGCCGACATCGAGCAGACGGAGGCGGACTCGTTGAAGTACCGGTACGAGTAACAGGGCGACCCGGCATCCCGGCATCCCGGCATCCCGTGACGGGCAGCGGGCAGCGGGCAGCGGGTACGGCCGGCCGTCCTCGGCCCGGTACGCGTGTCGTGCGCAAGACGTTTCAGTCGCGCATTCGTCCGGCTCCGGAAACCGTGCGTTTCCATGGTCGGTCCGTCCGCCGCACGGCCCAGGTCGTCGCTGCCGTCAGCGTCGCGGTGATGACGGCCATCAGGGGCACGGCCGCGGAGGTCCAGGCCGCGGCCAGTACCAGAACCGCGGCCACGGGCGAGGCCGCGGCGGCGGGACCGGGCAGTGGCGGGCCGACGCGCAGCCACCGGACCGTCGCGATCCAGACGGCGAGGGGGATGCCGACAGCCAGGCCCTGCTGTAGCCGGGTGACGTGCGCATGGCCGGTGAGGGCGTCGACGGCGACGGCGAGTCCGGCTCCGATCGCCGCGGTCGAGGCGAAGACGAGGTAGTGGCCGTAACCCCAGATGATCGTCGTGCGCATGGAGCGCAGCATGCGCTGGGTGGTCCGGTCGAAGTAGAGCCACCACAGGCTGAGGACGAGCAGCAGACCGCTGCCGGCCAGGACCAGCAGGTCGACGTCGAGGCCGTCGCGCGCGTCGGCCGCGGTCTGCACGGCGACGGTCGCGGCCAGCACCGCCTCGCCGAGCACGATCAGGGTGAACAGCCCGAACCGCTCGGTGATGTGCTCCGGGTGAAAGGTGGTCACCCGCGCCCGCTCGGCCCAGATCGGAACCAGCAACTCGCCCACGGCCACCGCCAGCCCGGCATAGAGGTACGCCGGCTGGTCGAAGGCGAGACGAGCGACCCATCCGGCCTGCACCAGGGCGTAGCCGACGGCGTACCGCAGGGCGGTCGTACGCCGTTCCGGATCCGCCCCGGCCGCCCGCAGCCACTGCACGACCATGGCCAGCCGCAGGATCACGTAGCCGACGGTGATGACGAGATAGTCGCCGGACTCGAAGGCCCGGGGCACGCCGGCGGCCAGGGTCAGCGCCCCGGCGATCTGGACCATGGTCAGCAGGCGATAGGCGTCGTCGTCGTTGTCGTACGCGGAGGCGAACCAGGTGAAGTTCCCCCAGGCCCACCAGATCGCGAAGAACACCCAGAGGTAGTTCCCCACGGCATGGCCGAGGTGTCCGGCGCTCAGGTCGTGATGCAGATGCGAGGCGGCCTGCGCGACGGCGGCGACGAAGCAGAGGTCGAAGAACAGTTCCAGCGGGGTGGAGGACCGGTGTGTCTCGTCGGTCCGGCGGGCTGTCATTCTGCGCAGGTTCAGCACCCGCGTGTCCGTGCTCCTGCCCGTGCTGTCCGTGTCAGGTTCCGGTGCCGAGCAGGTCGTGGGCCGCGATCCACAGGGTGTAGGGGTTCGCCAGGCCGGGATGGGCGGCCGTCATGCGGTCGATGAGCTCGCGTGGTGCGGAACTGCGTTCCAGCGCCGTCTCGAAGTCGGCCAGGTAGCGGCGGCTCTCCTCGATCTGGCGGCGGGCGTCGTCGTCGGCGGCATGCGGATCGCGGTGGCCGGCGATCAGGGTGTCGGCCTCCAGCGCCGCCACGGCGTCCAGGGCCCGCGCCCAGTCGGCCCGGGAGGCCGGTGTCGATCCCATCAGCCACATGTGTGTCCGGTTGTAGACGACGTCACCGGAGACGACCAGGCTCAGGTCCGGGACATGGACGACGCTGGAATGCACGGTGTCGGTGGTCCCGACCGGGATCACCGTGGCCGTGGAGCCGCCGATCGGGATCGTGCGGCCGGTCAGCGGCCCGGGCGGGACGGGCCTGCCCGTCAACTGGCCGGGGAAGAACCCGCCCCAGATCCGCATGTACCCCGCCGAGATCTGCTCCTCCATCGCGGGGACGGACTCGGCCAGCGCCACCGGCCTCGCCCGCGGGAACGCCGCCAGGATCTCGGGCAGCCCGAGGAGGTGGTCGGCGTGCGGATGGGTGATGTACACGTAGTCGGGCTCGCGGTCGTGGGACTTCACCCATGCCGCCAGCTCCCGGCCCTCGCGCACGGTGATGAGGCAGTCGACCAGCACGGCACCGTCGTCGTCGCTGATCAGCGTCGAGGTGGACGGCGGCCAGGTCGCCGGGCCCATCACCTCCTCGAACCCCGGTACCGCACTCGGGATCGGCTTGGGGTCCACCACGAACACGTCGAAGTCAAGGCTCATCGTCTTCTCCGGCATCGTCCGGCACAGTCCGGCATCGCTGACTCGGCTGGACCTCATGGTCACCCCCGGGGACGGCGGCGGAGTATCAGCATGTTGACTGCACCGCGAGCCCGAACCACGGCCGGCTGCAGTCATGTTGCTGATACCGACCCACGGTGCGTTGCCGGATGCTGATGCTCATGAACCTGAACGCGGCCACACCCGGGGGCGGCGCGCGCCCGCTGGCGGACGGCAACCAGGTGCCGGTGCTCGGCCTCGGCGTCTGGCAGGTGCCTGACGGGCCTGCGTGCGTCAACGCCGTGCGCTGGGCGCTCGACGCCGGTTACCGGCACATCGACACGGCGCAGGCGTACGGCAACGAGCAGAGCGTCGGCCGCGCCCTCCGCGACAGCGGCGTACCGCGCGACCAGGTGTTCATCACCACGAAGTTCCAGCCCCGGGGCACCGATCCGGTCGCCCAGGCAGAGGCCAGCCTCCGTCGGCTCGGCCTGGAACAGATCGACCTCTACCTGGTCCACTGGCCGGCGGGCGGCCCGACCCGGGCCTGGGCCGGGATGGAACGCGCTCAGGAGCTGGGGCTGGCCCGTTCCATCGGGGTCTCCAACTACGACGTGGCCGAACTGGAGGCCGTGATCGCCGCGGGAACGGTTCCGCCCGCCGTCAACCAGATCCTGTTCAACCCGCCGCACCGTCGGCAGGCGCTCCTGGACGCCTGCGCCCGGTTCGACGTCGCCGTCGAGGCCTACAGCCCGCTGGGCACCGGCCGGTACGTCGACGACACCACCGTGGCCGGGATCGCCCGCCGGACGGGCCGGACACCGGCACAGGTGCTGCTGCGCTGGGGCCTGCAGCACGGACTCGTGGTCGTGGCGAAATCGACGCACCGCGACCGTATCCAGGAGAACGCGCGGCTCTACGACTTCACCCTGTCGGCCGAGGACATGGCCGAACTCGACGCGCTCGACCGGACCGGCGGCACCGGCCGCGCGCTCGAAGCCAAGTGGTGGTAGCACCCGAGGAACACCGCGGACTTCGTCCACGAGTTGTCGGCGGGCGGCCTCTCGAACGTCGACGGCGAGTCCACCTGCGTACGCGTGCAGCCGCTGACCGACGCGGGTGCTCTCGACCGCGACAAACAGCTCGCGGTGGTGAGCCGGTTCACCGGCATGGTCGCGGAGGCCGCCGGTGACCCGACGCTCGCCGACCGCACCTGGGTGTTGCTGACCGAGGCCGTGCCCGGTGGGTGGGGGCTGGGCGGTCACGCGCACACCAACGACGAACTCGTCGCCGCGGCGCTCAAGCAGATCGCGGAGCTGAAGGCGATGGCCGGGGACCAGTAGTGAAGCAGGCGGCGGCGGTCACGCCTGTTCGCGGATCCAGGCCTCCGCCAGCGTGGTCCAGATCGCGGCCTCGCCGGCGTTCCGGGCGAGGCCGAGGCTGTGCGGGCCGTGGGCGAACACGTGCACGGCGTGCGGGACCTGGCCGGCCGCGAGTGCCGCGGCAAGACGGTAGGTGTGTTCGGCGGGGACGTACGGGTCCTCCGCGGTGTGCCAGACGAAGAACGGCGGCGCCTCGGGCGTGACCAGCGCATCCAGCGAGGTCGACCGGCGCAGCCCGGGGCCGGCGTCCTCGCCGAGGAGGATCAGCCGGGCCGGACGGTAGGTCTCGGTCTCCATCGAGGTGATGGCGTAACCGAGTACCGCGAAGTCCACCGCCGCACCGGGCCCGGCGCCCGGCGCGAGGGCGGCAAGACCGGCCAGATGACCTCCCGCGGAGAACCCGACGAGACCGATGCGCTGTGCGCCGGCCGCCC
>NZ_JAWOAI010000101.1:0-22968 GCF_033194735.1 Streptomyces sp. W16 | reverse complement strand
CAGCCGTCGTACGGCCGCGTCGGCCGCCGTCAGTCCCGCGTCGGCACGCGTGCGTACGGCCTCCAGGTCTGCCTGCGCGACACGGCCGGCCTGGAGCGCGGCGAGGACGTCGACGAAGCCGCCGAGCACCGCGTCCTGTTTGGCGGGCAGGGAGTCCGCGAAGGCGGTGAGGAGGGCGTGGCCGTCGCGGCGGGAGGTGTAGTCGGTGGCGGCGGTGTAGGAGTTGCCGTCCTCCTGGCGCAGGGCGCGGGAGAGTTCGCGTTCCAGGACACCGGCGTAGAGGCGGGCGGCGGTGGTGTCGGTGACGACGGCGTCGAGCAGGACGCCGCCCTGGCCGTCGGAGAAGTGGGCGGGGGTGGTGGGGAGCGCGGAGGTGACGGCGGGGAGGGGGTGACGGTGCCCTGGGGGCAGCTTCGGGGCGAGACCGGCCGGTATGTACTCGCCGGCGATCCACAGCACGGCGTTGCCGCCGGTGAACCAGGTCTGCGTCCAGTGCCGTACGTCCTCGGGGCGCAGGCCCGGTACGCCCCACTCCGGGTAGCTGACCAGGCCGTAGCCCTGGGCTCCGTAGCGCCACAGCGGGAGTTGGCCGGGTTCGCGGCGGGACTCCTCGGTGCGCAGGATCTCCTTCTCGGTCTCCAGGCGCTCCATGGGGAGGTCGGCGAGGGAGGCGCAGACGCCGTGGAGGTAGGCGACGATCTCGTGTTCGGCGCCCTCCACGTGGAAGTGGGTGAAGGCGGACTTGGTCGCGCCGTTGTAGTGGTAGTCGGCCAGGCCGTGGCGGTACAGGGCGAGGTGTTCGACGAGGTGGGTGACGCCGGCGCGGGCGAGGGTCTCGTCGGCGGTGCCGACGCGGAAGACGAGTCCGGCGCGCATGGGGCCGGGGGCGTAGGCGAAGAGGGTGGGTATGCCGGCGACTTCGGTGAGGTGGATGGCGTTCGTGGTGGTGTCGGCGGCGAACTGGCCGTCCTGGGGGGCCTGGTGGTCCTGGGGGTTCATCTTCGGCCTCTCAGGGCGGTGTCGCGGTGCTGGACGTACGTCTCGGCGGGCTTGCCGAGGTAACTCCACGGATATTCGGCGGCGAGGTTGCCGAGGGCCTGGAAGTGCGCTGCGGCCTGCGCGGTGTCGCCGATCAGGGAGAACAGCGCGGCGAAGCAGCCCTGGACGGTGACCCAGCCGTACGGCCGCGCGAACTGCGGGTGGAACACGGTCCGTTGGGCGGCCTCGACGAGTTCGGCGTGGACGTGGGGCTGCTTGAGGTATTCGGTGCGCTTGTCGTCGGCGCCGAGGTCGAGCCAGTGCTCGATGTGCGCCTCGGCGACGAGTCCGCCGTTCAACGCCCCTTCGGGGGCGGTCAGTAGACACTCGCGCGCGAAACCGTGGGCCTCCTCCCAGGTGCCGCCCCACTTGGGACACAGCTTCTGGAGAAGGCGGGCCTGTCCGGTGAAGTGGTGCGGGTGGTAGCGGGACAGGCGGTCGTAACGGCGCCGGCTCTCGTTCTTCCCGAGCGACAGCCCGAGGGCGGTGTTGAGGCGGGCGGCCCAGGCGGCGTCGTAGGACGGGTCGAAAGCCGTTGCCCGGATGAGGAGTTGCTCCGCCTCCGCCAGGTGTTCGCGGAACGCCTTGAACTGCTCGCGGCTGACGTCCTTGGCCCGTGCGTCGGTCCGTATCTCCCACCCGGCCTCGATGAGCCGCGTCCCGAGCACGGTGAGCGCGAGAACGTCGTGCGGTACGGCGGCCAGTTGCTGCCGCAGCACGTGCTCGAAACCGTCGGCCTCGGCCAACACCCCGACGACGAAGGCCCGGTCGGTACCGGGCGGCAGGCTGTCGTGGTACTGCCGGATCGCGGCCCAGTCGGCCGCGGCGGCGGCCTGGCGCAACCAGGTGACCTCCGGGAAGGCGGAGGCGAGTTCGAAGTCGGGGCCGGGATCGGCACCGGGGGCGGATGACATGCGGCGGATACTAGGCGAGGCCTGTGACATCGCGGGTGGCGGGGAATCCGCAGGTCAGACATGGGGCGAGCATGGGTTTTGCTTGACCTTCGGACTACCTTCCGTCCAACTCCCGTTCACTGGAGCCTCATAGCGTCCGCACTTTTCCGTACGTCTTTCATCCATACGTCTCCCCCATACGTCTCCCAGGAGCTGCGCCATGTCCCTGAACGCCCGCCGTAACCGCCAACTCCTCGAAGCGGCAGCCCCGTTGCTCCTCCAGGGCGAACGCGTCGAGTTCACTTCCCTGGCCGCGATCGGCTCGGTCTCCGTCCGCAGGCAGGCCCTGACGGCGGCCGTGGTGGGGGTGTTGAGCGCGGGGACGGTGATGGCCACGGTCACGCCACGCCCCATGTACATAGTCCTCACCGACCAGAGAGTGCTGTTCTTCGACGGCAACAGGGGTGGCAGACCGGGTCAGTTGCAGTTGAACCTGCCGCGTCCGTATGTCTCGGCGGGCGGTTCGAAGAAGGCGTTCCTGGGGTTGCAGTTCACCACGAGGTTGTCGGTGGCGGGGCAGGAGCAGGGGTTGAAGGTGACGTTTCCGGTGCAGCATCGGGGCGATGGGCCGCGGTTCGTGGGGGCGTTGCCGGTCACGCGGTGAGCAGTTCGCACCAGACGTATTTGCCGCGCGTGCCGTGTCTGGCCAACGGCTGCCAACCCCAGAGATCGGCACAGGCCCGGACCAGCGCGAGGCCTCGACCTCCCTCGGAGTCGGTGATCAGCTCCAACGGCCGTGACGGGGGCGGGGGTTCGGGATCGGCATCCCAGGCGCCGATCCGCAGCACCCCGTCAGTCCCAGACATCACCGTCGGAGCCTCTGTCACCATCACTGACGGCCCGTTCGCAACGATTCGGGCGACGATCACGGAGATCGACGCCCTGGCGCAGAGGGCCAAGGGTGCGATCGAACTGTTCGGCCACCCACTCCCCCGTCGAACTCACCTTCACCGGCACACCGAACGAACTACGAGTGACAGCAGTTCAGGACCGCTCGCAGGTCATCGCCACGCACAAAGACGCCACCCGCCACTTCGGGACCGTAGGACGCATCACCTCCGGCAAAGACACAGGCCGCTACATCCGGGTCGACGGAATGGCCGCCCTCGACGAGCCCGCTGCGGAGCACACGCTGGCCAGGTCTGCTGCCGAGCCGCCAGGATCTGCGCGTGACGGAGCACGAAGAGGACCTGGTGGCCTTGTTGCGCGAACTCGACGATCCCGAGTGGCTGGAGTGGCCCCGGGGCTACGACCGTGGTGAGACCGGCGCGCTGTTCGACGTTCTCGTGGCACGACTTGAAGACGACTTCACCACGCCATGTGTCAGCGAACGGGACACACAGGACTCCAGCGAGTACGGGCGGATCACCGTGCCGGCTCATGCAACCGTGTGCGGAACCCGGATCGCGGTCTGCGTGAGCAGGTTCGGCCAAGGGGGCGCTGGCCGAACTCGGGTACGCGATCGTTCCCGAAGAGCTACTGGAGTGCGACTACGCCGGGCCGAGCCGGCTGCCTTCGCATGTTCAGCGCCCCACCTGGCGGCACCGAACAAGAGCCCAACACCCCAGAGGGGACCCACTCCGCGAAAGTGTGACACTTCACCGTCAAGTGTCACACTTCTACGCCTCAGCCAACTGGAGCCAGTGGCTGCCCCGTTGCAGGTCCGACACTCTCAAGACCCGCAGCTCCACGACGCTGCACGAGCAGTCGGGGTCGGTCGATCACCGTCTGGAATGATCGCGTCGTGAGTGATACGAGACTGCCGGCCGCGGATGCCGTTGAGTCACACGTCCGGGCGTTCTTCACGGGGCACGCGGTGGAGGTCGTCGACTACGATCTCGGCCCGGAACGGCGAGAGGCAGTACCCGCTCTACGAGTTCTCGTTGTAACGCCCGGCCCGCGCAGCGACAACTGGGCCTATGTGACCGCCGGTTGCTGGGCTGCCTCGACGGAGAAGGACGGTCACGGACTTGAGTTCGTCATGACCGCGCACGTCCGCGACCAACGGTTCATCGAACTCATGGCGATGATCGCCTACTACCACTGCGGTGGGCATCAACTCGGCCTGGAGCACAGCATGCCGATCGGCGAACCGTGGGTACCCGGTTCGACCTGCGACCACCTTCTGATCAGCCTGCCCTACCTCCACGGCCCCGACCTTGAACACTGTCCGTTGCCTGGAGGACACGCCCGCATCCTGTGGACCCTGCCGGTGACCGCGGCCGAGATCGAGTTCCGCAGGCATCACGGACACGAGGCGCTGGAACAGCTCTTCGACGAGGCACAGATCATCCCCACCGATCCCTACCGAGCATCGGTCGCCTGACCTCGCGGCCCCAGCCGGTTCACCGATCTTCACCAGCTCCCCGTCAAGACGCTCCACGGCAGCAGCGGACGTATCCAACGTGCGCCCTTCGCCGAACTCCCGCGCCATTCGCCATCAGTCACCAAGACCTGTCCCGTAAGCGGTCTTCGAGCTGTTCTGGATGCGGCGGGCCGCAGTCACGAGCTCGGCAGGCAGCGCGGGGCCGTCACACGCGTGATCAATCAGCAGGTCCCGGTAGGAGTCGTTCGGCAGGTTCGGCGCCAGTTCGATGAGCTCGCTCAGTTCGGCGGGCGAGCCGGTCAGCCGTGCTCGGTAAGCGGCTCCGGCAGCACGCAGTGTGAGCTCGGTCGACTCGTGCTCCATTCCCTGGTCGATCTGCCGGACCGCGGCGGTGAAGTCGCCCTGCTCGGCGTGTACGTCGGCCAGGTCGAGATGGAGCGACCAGTTGGCCGGGTCCAGGGCAAGAGCGCGCTCGAACGCCGCCACCGTCCGTTCAGGATCACCCAACTTGCGCCATGTACCCGCTCGCACGACTTCCGTCAGCATGATCCGCTCCACAGAGTCCGCCCGGTCGCAGAGGGCCAATGACGCATCGGTGAGACCGCATGTCCGCAGCAGGATCGCCATCTTGGCCAACGCATCCGCCGACGGCCGGCGGGCAGCGACCGCGTCGATGGCCTGGAACCAGGGCCGGAACCGTTCCCGCGTGCTTTCGGTGTCCAGAACACGGCCATGGTCCATCGTCCGCATTGCGGCCTCGGCCAACGCATCGGCACTCACCACGCCGAGAAATCGCGCATCGCCGAACCAGGGGGCTCGGGCCCATGCGATGTCGGGTTTCGCACCCGTGACCGACCCGATCGCCAGCGCCGCACTGTCCACATCACCCTCAAGGAAGCTGATGTACGACCGAGCCAGCAGCGTCTTCAAGGAGTCGGCGCCCTGAACGACTTCGGCCAGTTCGGACGGCTTGTCCCTCCACAACTCGGCAAGGACCGTAAAGGGCTCGGGGTTCTCAGGCGCGGAGGCGATGGCACCCGCCAGATAGTGCACGGCTGCTGCCGGGCTGCCCCCGCAGTGCACCATCACCTGCGCGAGACCAACTCCAACTGCTACCGCCCGATTCGACATTGGCCGAGGGTATCCCTGGCGGCAGCCGGCCGGCCCGCCCACCCGGGGCTCGCTGGACACGTTGCCGTGATCTTGTTGTGGCAGGAGTGTTTGCGGCGCCGGAACCGTCCTGGACAGCCCCGTTCGTCGGTCAGGACGTGGGGCGCTGCGGGGCGGGCGGAGGAGGTGGCGGCACACGCGAGTATTTGATCTTGGACCAGTTCTCAGGGGTTACGTGGTAGTGCTCCCCGTCGTCCGCGTCCATCCGTGAGTGGAAGTGCACGTACAGATGATCGTCTTCGAGACGGTACGTGACGCCGCCCATCATCCCGAATACGACGAAGGTGATTTCTACGGCTGGTGCTTCCGTCAGCGGCGCCAGCGGTGGCAACAGGTGCTCGGTCTCCTCGAAGCAACTGCCGGTTCTCTCCCGTAGCAGCGAGTGGAAGCGGTGTTCCAGCATCTCGGGCGGGGACGGGAGTGGCCGCACCACGACCGGTTCCAGGAGCTCCAGCAGATGCGTGTGCCCCTGCTTCCGCGCGATGTCCACGGCGCGCTGCCCGTCCCGGGTGCGCTGCGTGCGCCAGGCGCCGTGCGCGATCAGCCGGGAGACGACGGGGAAGTCCGCGCCGTGCCAGGCTGCCTGATGCAACGGGGCGTAACCGGTGCGGATCCCGATCCGGGGGAGGTTGACCCGCTCCGGATACTTCCTCAACTCCTCGAACAGGCCACTCCAGTTGGCGTCCCGGGCCATGTCCGAGAGCCGGTCCCGCTCCTCCCGGTACCACGCGTTGGGCTCACGCTCGGTGAGCGCGTCCCATTCCATCCTGTTCCTGATCACCCGGACACGCTAGTCCACCCCTGCGGAGCCGGGCTGATCCGGGCGGACGACGGCGCGAGTAATGGTGCAGCGGGCCGCGCCGAACCAGCAGGCCGACACGTCATGCGTGACAGCACGGCGCGGACTCACCGGCGTCGCCAGCAGTCGGTCAATGAAGACGAGCCTGCGCTTTGCCCCGGCCCCAGCGACGAGTTCAGCGATCACAGCCGGCGACAGTCCAGTGACCCGCCGCCGAGCCACGACCAACCACTATGCACGAGGCCGTCGGCCATTTCCCCTCCGAAGAGCAAGAAGAGCAAGCGGACAGCGCACAGGAGCCATCCCGGTTCGCATAGTCGCCCATCGCCACGCCCGCCCGTACGCCTCCCAGCCGCCGCCTCAGTTCACCACCCCAGTTCACCGCCCCGGCAAGACAGCAGGTCCGGCCGTCAAAGGGGCGAAAGGGCAACCCACACCTTCAGGTGGATTGGGGACAGGACACGCGGTCGACACCCGTGCACACGTGCTGAGCTGACCCCGCGCAAGATCGCGCAGCCACCCCTCCAGTTCGAAACCACAGAAAGGGGACACACGTGCGCCTCAAGGGACAGGTCAGGACGTGGCTCGCCGCCGCGGCCACCGCCGCCGCGCTGTTCGTATCACCGACCCCGACCGCCAACGCGAACGCCCAGGCTCCGCAGGCCGGTAGCTACCTGAACCTGCACCAGTGCGTGTACATGCCTGCCTCGGGTGTCGACTACTTCACCACAGTGGTGCCGAGCCGTGACGGTCGCTTCACGACGGGGACGAACACTTCCGACACAGCCAACACGAGCAGTTCCTGCGGAGCCGGTGACGGAAACGTCAAACCGTCGTCCCCGTGGGCGGGCGTCCAGTCGCTCGACCTCAGCGCCGGCCGCTACCTGAACCTCCACCAGTGCGTCTACTACTCCGACGCCCAGCACGACCACATCACAACGGTCGCGAACGTCGGGGCCCCCGAGTTCGCCGCGCACTCAAACGTCTCCAACACCCCCGACACAACTCCCAACTGTGGCCCGGGACAAGGCCAGTACCACCTCATCCCCCTGCTGTCCGACGTCAAGGCCCTCGACCTCACCGCCGGGCGCTACGTCAACCTCCAGCAGTGCGTCTATTACTACGGCCAAAGCCCGTTCAACGACCACTTCACCACAGTGGTCCCGACAACCCGCGACGGCCGTTTCGCCACCGGGACAAAGGTCTCCAACACCGCCGACACCACCCCGACCTGCGGCACCGGCGACGGCAACTTCACCCTCATCCCCCTCCTCTCGGGCACGAAGGCTCTCTCCCGAACCTGACGCAAACGCCCGATCCGGCCCGCACCGGGAGCCATCCCGCCCCGGTGCGACCGACCCTGCATGGCAGGTCATCTCGAACAGTCCTTCGTCCACCACAGTCGACTTCGACCTGATCTACATCAATGAATTTCGAACCCTCAGTCTTCGATCGGGTCCACACGAATAGGGTCGCCACCGCCCAGATAGAGCATGCACCCCGCATCCTCCTGGTCCAAGTTTTCTGGTGCTATTACATAGATTCCGGCGGTGGGCGCGGGCGCCCAACCTAGGTTGCGCGGGGGATCATACGCCTCGTAGTGCCCGACATAGAGCCGTGTCGGCGGGATGGAGACCGAACAGATATCTCCAGCACGAAGCTCAGGCGGCGCCGGTTCGAGCCGATATGGAACCCATTCCGAATTCGATTCTCCATAAGGCAGCGCAAAAGTTCCATCCCAGCGAAAATTGGTAGAGTTGTCGACCACATTCCATGGCCATTCCACCGTGATGTACCGCGCACTCACCGATACAACCCGGGCGGTTGCCGGCTCACAAGAGACGACTACTTCACCCCTGACCCGAGGGAGCATAATTCCTTCACCTACTCTGGCCGTGGAACGGCATCAGCACGCCCGGTTTTAAACTGCAATTCATCACCATCTCAACAATGGGTAATCATGTCACGAAATCCAACATGCACTCACACAGCATCGTCACTGAACCTGGAGTCTGCATGCCTCATTCCGGCATTTTACCTGGAGATCCATATCATCGAGCCATGAGAAAATCATCGACACTGATACCCAAAGCCGAGGAAAAAATACCAATAACTGCATACGCTTCCGCTTCCCCCGGATCAGTTCCGCTCCCGAGGCCATCGCGAATAATCTCATAGACGCTTTCGATCAGCCTCGGGGAAATAGCGGGATGCAGCCATTTAAGCCATTCCATCACGGAAGCGATGCCGTATCGGATTCGCGCTTCTGAAACACCTCCCTGCGAAGCATGCATCAGAATTCGCATCGCTGTTGCGAGGCGATCGACGGGGTAGTTGTGGCCGTTCAGTACACGGTCGATCTGCGCCAGAGATTCGACCACAGCTACCGAATCAACGAAAGCACTTCTGCTCATCACATCAGGCATGGAATCGGCATCGGGGTCGACAACGACAGTGACATCTGTTGCCCGATCCCAGGCATCAGTGCCGACCGACAGTGTGACTTGCTCCCCAGGGCTGGTCGCTGGCCACGTGAAGAACGGCGGCTCCGATGATTCCCTCAGAGTCATATAACCCGTGGCAAGTTGCACGTCACCGGTGAAGACCTGCCTAGCCGGCCTCGGCGCGGCGCCACGCCACACCCCGATCCTCACTGGTGCGATCTGGGCGCGCGTGACCAGCGTGACGTGGTTCGTATCGCTCGTAGGAAGGTCGGACACCAGTAGGTCGAAATCCGGAGCGCCAGCCGAACCGATCACAAGATGTCCGTGGTTCAGGAAGACCTCGATCTCGCCGATCTTCACAAGGATCCAAGTAAGCCATTGGGCACGTGTGAGTAATATTGATTCACCTGTAGCTGCTCCTTCAGAGCAGGTAGCGCATAATTCGCGCACGCGGATACAACCTTGCGCGCGAGTTCATCCGGGACAGCCTCATCCGTGACCGTCCACCAGAATTCCTGCCCGCCCGGCATCAGCTGTCCAATCCTCGCCCACCGGGCCCATTTCCCGTAGACCTTGTTCGGGCTTGGTCGCGCCGGGTATTTCGCGCCCGCATCGATCATTTCTTGCCACTTGCCCTTTGGGACTGCGGCTACATTGACCGTAAAGCACAGCTGTGACGCACTTCCACCCGTCGCTTTCTGAACACCGAGCAGGAGCCACACTCCAGGATTCGCAAGCTCGAACACCTGCCCAGAACCAGCAAAGCCAAGCTTGCGCAACTCCGGAGAGATTCCCGTTCTGACTGCCTCAGAAAGAACTTTCTGCGCTGTCGTCACGCGCGCATCAACTCCTTGCAATCGAAGGCAAGCCAGTACTAGGCCCCGATCGTGACTACCTGTTTAAAGAGCTACCAAGCTACGCTACCAGGCGGTATCAATTTGCCTGTCAGCGAACTCCTGGTAGCTCTGGGCCCGGAGAGCGCAAGACCCTTGATCCTGTAACGACTTCTTAGATGTACTCCGACATCAGTACGGCTCTTCCTGCCACTCGATGCACGTAGGCCTAAGCCCGCCGGAAAAAACAAATTCTTTCGTGACGCGGCGAACCAGATCGATGGGAATCTCTGGTGATTCCAAAAAGTTCCTTGGATAAGTGAGCAGCATGTACGTCAGTTCTTCTCTTTCGGTCACCCCACTTGGAACGTAGCTGCCCTCCGCATCTGCGAATCCTACGATGCCAACCTGCGCATCGGGATCGACCCCAACCAAGAACTCGTGATCCGGATCGCCCGACACTAGAGGCGTTCGGTCCAGAGAAAAAATTTGAGCCATGTTTCGACTGGGGTGACCGGCGATGAGTGCATCAATCAGGAGATCAACAGCATCTTCCGAATCAAGCGGGAAGGGCTTCTCAAGATGTTCTTCCTTGAAGACTGCTTCAGCGCCCTTCAGCATTCCCCACCCCCGGCAACGAGTCCGTACATTACGCATTTCATGGCACCTTCAGTGTCGCGCCAGTGCACTCTCATCACCTTGCCACTGTTATAAAGAACCTTGTCTACGACCGAACTGCATCCAAGTTTCACGTCGCAAGGTCCACCGGTATGGTTGATGGCAACATCCACCTCGTCAAGCGGGTCCGCCTCGTCAAACATCCTTGCCGCCAGTTTCTGTTCAATGTGGTCGTAGTTACCCGGAATAGGCCCCCTTTCTCCTGACGTCGACAGCGCCTTTTGGAGGAATGTGCGAGCGCTCCTAGCCATTTCGCTACTTCGCTCGCCGCTCTTGATACCTTCCACTGCGCGACCAGGCGCCGCCCACCTACCTTCAATTTGGCCGCCCGTCCATTCGGGCAGTTCAGCATGCTCAGCCTCGGCGTCAAAGCTGTCGCAGTTGTGAACGAGAACGGGCGTCGACCCGGCTTCCACATAGTAGGTGTGGAGGCTGCCGATGGTCAGGTCGTACGTAGTGGTGTTCGCGTGGTAGAGGCGGACCCCAGTGACCTCAGCCGTCCCCGTCGGAGTCTGAAGGACGTCACCGGCCTTCAAGTCCTTGCCCTGGACGAACGCTGACCTGGTCTCGTCGTAGAACGGGTGGTGGAAGGTGGTTGTCAGGTGCGCGCCCTGCGCAGCAGACGTCCCGCCCTCGGCAGCCGTGACGCTCTGTTCGGATGTCGCCGAGGAGACCGCCGCGACCGTCTTGGTCGCCGGCTCCTGCGTGTTGCCGTGGCTCGCGCCCAGCGCTCCCAGTACCGCCGCCGACGCCGCGAGTCCGAACGCCGCCTTTCGGGCGACCCTCTTGGCCAGGGACTTCGCTCCGGCCTTCACACCCTGCTTCGCTCCGGCCTTCACACCCTGCTTCGCTCCGGACTCCGCCGTCGCCTTAATAGTCAGGTCCACGAAGTCGTGGTCCGTGTGCGTCACGATCACCGCGGTGACCTCGTGCGCCGCCGTACCCACCACCCCAGGAACCGAGTTGGCGATCGTGTCGCCGACCTTCATCTGCTCGATCGCCTTGGTCGTACCGTCGGCCATCAACACCCGGGTCGAGCCGGTGAAGCTGTGGGGGCAAGTGCCGGACCGGGACTGCGACTTGGTCCCCGCCCCCTCCGACTCCGCCGCCGAAGCCGCCTCATCCGTGGCATCCGCAGCCCCGGCCTCCCCGGCTTCAGTAGCCCCCTTCCCAAACAGCCCCCCGACGACCTCCATCGCCTTCGGAGCCGCCTTGGCAAGGAGCTTTCCGCCCAGGGAACCCAGTGCCCCGCCCAGCGCACCCGTCACCGCACCCTCGACCGCCGACCCCGCGAACGCTCCCGCGCTGCAGTCTCCGCCACCGTTCTGCGCGCACTTGAAGCCCTGCTCGACCAGCGAACCCGCCGCGCCCGCCAAAGCAGCGCAGCCAATCGTGCCCACACCCCACGTCGCCGCTTCGCAGCCCGCGAAGACCGCCGTGGAGACCACGATGGACGTGATCGCCGCCGCGTGGTTCTTGATGAACTTGCCGGTCGTCTTCACCGCCTTGACCGTGGCGTGGTACGCGGTGCGAGTCGCGTGGGCTACCGCCTTTGCCGCCTTCTTCACCGTGTGGGCGACCTTGTGGGCCGCCTTTTTCACCGCGTGGACGACGCGATGCGCCACCTTCGATGCCTTGTGGTACGCCGTATGCACCGCGTGAACTGCCGCGTGATAGACGCGTTTTACGTGTCTGACCGTGTAGTGGTAGACGCGCCTCGTCACCCGCACCGTCGCGCGGTAGACGTCCACCACCTTGTGGACGACCTTGTGGGCCGCGTGCTTCACGGCGTGAACCACCTTGCGGGCCACGTGCTTTGCCGCGTGGTAGACCTTGTGGACGACGTGCTTGGCCTTCTTGGCCACGTGCTTGGCGGCCTTCACCTCGCACGAACCCGTCCACCAGGAACAGTGACCCGACTCGTCCGTGCCCACCATCGGGTTGTCGTCGACGTAGGCGAAGGGGTTCGCCGCCACCGAGTCGGGGCTGGGGTCGAGGGACACGCTGTCCTTGTTCAGGAACTCGCCCGTGTTCGGGTTGTACCAGCGGGAGGCCGTGCCGACGTCGCCTGATCCGGGTTCCGTCCAGCCCGACTGGAAGCCCAGGTGGCCGATCAGCGACAGCGTCGCCGTCACCTTGCCGAGGGGGTCGTACGTCGCCGAGCCCGACAGGGACGTGGCGCCGGAGGTGAACGTCCCGACCACGTCGTCGTGGAGGTCCGTCAGGGCCAGGGCCCCGGCAGACGAGCCCGTCTGTTTGATGCCTACCAGGCCGCCGCCCGGGTCGTATGTGTAAGCGTCGTCCCCGTCCGTCGCGATCGTGTTGTCCGCGCCCGAGTAGGCGAACGTACGGGTCGACGACGCGGCCGTGTTCGTGTCCGTGATGTTCCGGCCCAGGGCGTCCAGCGTGTAGGACTGCGGGCCGGCGACGATCTGGCCGCCGAACGCGTCCGCCTTGAACGCGGCCGTGCCGTTCGCCGTCGACGACTCCTGGGTCATCGTGCCGCGGGCCGAGTAGGAGTACGAGTTTGTGCCGTCCGACGTCAACTGGTCGCGGGCGTCGTACGTGTAGACGTCCGCGCCCACCCGCACCCGGTTGCCCGAGGCGTCGTACTGGTAGGCCGTCGTGGCCGTGCCGTTGTTCCAGGACGTCAGGCGGTCCGACCAGTCGTACGCGTAGGTGTTGGACGACGCGCCCGTCACGCCCGCCGTCGTCTTCGACGTCAGGTTGCCGTTGTTGTCGTAGCCGTAGGTGAAGCTCGCCAGCGTGGTCGCACCCTGGGCGGTGACGTCGTTCGACAGTTCGTGTGCGCTGTTGTAGGTGAAGGTGCGGGTCTGGCCCGTGCTGCCGTACTTGATGGTCTTCAGGTCGTTCAACTGGTCGTACGTGTAGGTGAGATGGGTGCTCGTCGCGGCGTCGTCCAGCGTCGACAGGCGGCCCGCCGTGTCATAGCCGTACGACTGCGTGCCCGCCGCGTCCGTACGGCTCAGCATCGAGCTGTCGTCGTTGTAGGTGAAGCTCGACGAACCCGCCGAGCCGGAGGCGGACAGCACATCGCCTCGGTCGTCGTACGTGAACGCGTCGTGTGTGGACGCCTGGTGGTCCGCGGCGCCGATCGTGCCGGCCTCGTCCGTGTCCGCCGAGGTGACGCGGCCGTCGGCGTCGTAGGAGAAGCTGTGCTTCGCCGAGGCCGCCTCCGCGCCCGTGCCCGTCATCGTCTTGAGCTGGTCGTTGTCGTCGTATGTCATCGACGTCGTGACGCCGCCGGGGGCGGTGGCCGAGGTGACGTTGCCGTCCGCGTCGTAGGCGAAAGTCGTCGTGGAGTCGGCGGCCGAGGTGTACTGGCTCGTCGTCGGCTCGGTCACCGTCGCCTGCTGGCCCCAGGGGGTGTAGCCGTAGCGCCAGGAGTTGCCGCGGCCGTCCGTGAAGCGGGTGCGGTTGCCCGCCGCGTCGTAGCCGAAGGACGTGGTGATGGAGGTCGTCGCGTCTACCGGCTCCACCTGCTGGGTGATCGTGCCGGCCGCGTCGTACGTCCAGCGGGTGGTGTGCTGGTTGGCGTCCGTGGCCGCGGTCAGGTTGCCGTTGCCGTCGTACTGCTGCGAAGTGCCGTACAGGTAGGCGCCGATGGCGTCGTAGCTGCGGGTCGCGGTCGGGTCGTCGTTGACGTTGTAGTCGGTGGTCGTGTAACTGCCGTCCGCCAGCGTCGTCTTGGTGGGGTTGTCCTCGAAGTCGTAGGCGTAGGACGTGGAGTTGCCCGCGCCGTCCGTTGTCTTCGTTACGTCGCCCGCACGGTTGTAGGCGTACGTCGAGGCCACGCCACCCGGCGTCGTCGTCGAGGAGACGTGGGCGCCGTAGGGGTTGCCGGTGGTGACGGCGTAGGAGTTCGTCGTGGTCAGCGTGCGGGTGGAGGGGTAGCGCTCCAGGGTGGTGGAGGTGACCTGGCGGCCCAGGTAGTCGAAGGTCGCCTGTGCCTGGGCGCCCGTGCCGTCCGTCGCCGTGCGCTGTTCGCCGTTGGTGTCGTAGGTGGCGTGGGTCTTGGTGCCGTCGGGTTCGGTTATCTGGGCCAGGTCGCCCAACTGGTCGTAGAGGTACGACGTCGTCCTGCCGCCCGGAGTCGTTTCGCCGGTCTGGTTGCCCTCGCTGTCGTAGGTCCAGACTGTCGTGCCCGCGTTGGGAGTTGACGCTCCGGCGGGGGTGTACGACGGGAGGGTCTCGCTGACCTTGTTGCCGACGGCGTCGTAGGCCGTGGTGGTGACCTGGCGGAGCGGGTCCCGTTCCGCGACGGCCTCGCCGAAGGTGTTGAAGCCGCTGGCGGTGACCGGGTTGACGGGTGCGGCGCTCGCGGCGGTGCCGTCCGGCTCCGACTGGACCGTCGGTGCCGTGGTGACCGCGAGGTTGCCGGCCTGGTCGTACTCGTAGGAGGTGGTGTGCTGTTCGGGGTCCGTCATGGACGTGGGCAGACCGCGCTTGTCGTACGAGTACTTGGTGGTCTGCTGGTCGGAGGAGCCGACCGTGCCACCCGAACGGCCCTTCCCGTACAGGGAGGTGATCTCGCTCGTCGACAGGGCCCGCTGGTAGGTCTGGACGTTGCTGACCGCGCCGTTCACCGCGTTGCTGACCGCGCCCGAGGCGGTCTTCGCGCCGCCGATGGACAGCGGGCCCGCGCCGGTCCAGGGGGCGGGGTTGCTGGCGGTGCCCGCGAGGGTGCCGTTGACGTACAGGTTCATGGTGCCGGTCGACGCGTCGAAGGAGCCGACCAGTTGGGTCCAGGTGTTGAGCGCGGGGGTGCTTGAGGCGTAGGCGTTGTAGTACGCCGACGGGGTGCCGGAGGAGTCCGTGCTCGGTGAGATGAGGCGGAAGACGCCCTGGCTGGAGGCGTACTGGAGGTAGAAGGAGGAGCGGTTGGTGCCGCCCTGCGCGACGAAGGTGCGGAACGTCGAGGTGTCCGACAGCTTCACCCACGCCGAGACTGTGTAGGAGGAACTGGTGTCCAGGACCGGGCCGTTGGTGGCGGCGATGTCGCCGTTGCCGGAGGTGTCGCCGCTGAACTGGGCCGCGTCGTCCGACCAGGTCACGCCCGATCCGGCGGTGACGGTGTTGCCGGTGCCGGAGGAGTCGGTGACGGACCGGCCGGAGGTCTGGTTCAGCTTCCACCAGCCCGACGGGTGCCCGGAGGCGTCGCCGTACAGCGTCTCGCTGAGCAGGTTGCCCATGTCGTCGTACGTGTCGGTGGTGGTGCGGTCGTAACCGGTCGCGTCGTGGTCGTTCTCCGACGCGACCTGGTCGTCCGGGGTGTACGACACGGACGTCACCCGGTCGACACCGGTCGGGTCGACCGTCGTCGACGTCGTGCGGCTGGAGGCGTCGACCGTGTACTGGGTGACGTTCTCGCCGTTGTCCGTCGTCTGGGTCAGCAGGTTGCCGGCCGCGTCGTAGGCGTCCGACTCCAGGACATAGCTGCTGGTGCCGTCGGAGCTGGTCTTCTTCACCGTCGCGGTGAGGCCGTCGTCGGTGTAGGTGTACGACGTCTTGTTGCCCATCGCGTCGGTGACCGAGGCCAGCCGCCCGGCCGGGTCGTAGGCCCGCGAGGACTCGACGAGCGAGGCCGCCGTCTGTGGGGAGACCGGGTCGCCGGTGTACATCAGCGCCTGCGTGAGCAGGTTGCCGTTGTCGTCGTAGGTGTAGTCGGTCTCGTTGCCGGCGCTCGTCACCTCCTTGGACTTGTTGCCGGAGGTGTCGTACGTGTACGTCGTCGTGTTGCCGTACGACGTGCCGGCCGCGACGTTGGCGTCGGACTCGGTCAGCAGCCGGTCGTAGGCGTCGTAGGTCTGGGTCTCGGTGCGCGGGGCGTCGCCGCCCTGCGCGTCGGCGACGGTCTGGGAGAGGACGTCGCCGTCGTCGTCGTAGACCGTGCTGGAGACGGCGGCGTGGTCGGCGCCCTGGACCCGGTCGGTGATCTTCGGGTCGTGCTCGGTGGTGACCTGGCCGTTCTTGTCGTACTCGTAGCTGGTGGTCAGACCGTCGGGGTAGGTGTCGGAGACGACGTTCTGGCTCAGGACCTGGCCGACGTTGTCGTAGGTGTACGACGTGACCAGGCCGATGGCGTCCGTGGTGGAGGCGACGTCGCCGTTGCTGAAGTACGACACCGAGTTGACCGCGCCGCCGGGGCTGACCGTCTTCACCGGCAGGCCCTTGGGCACGACCCCGCCGTTCGCGGACGGATAGGTGCTGGTGCCGTCGCTGTAGACGGTGGTCGTGGCGCGGCCGGCCGGGAAGCCGGGCACGGCCGGGCCGGTGACGGTGGTCTGGTTGCCCGCCGAGTCGTAGGTGTACGACGTCAGATAGGTGTTGTCCGTCGCGGACGCGGAACGGCCGTCGCGCTCGGTCAGCAGCTGGTCGTTGCGCGGGTCGGCGGTGGTCAGCTGGGCGGTCGTGTCGTCCGGGTAGTACGTGTAGTACTCGGTGTTGCACTTGTTGGCGACCTGGTCCTGGCAGGACGTGGACGAGACGATGTTGCCGCGGACGTCGTGACCGGTGGTGGTGACCGCGCCGTTGGGGTCGGTGACCGTGTGCTCGAAGCCGGCCGTGTCGTAGCCGAAGCTGGTCTTGTTGCCGAGGCCGTCGGTCTCGGTCAGGGCCCGGTTGCCGTTGTCGACGTCGTAGGTGTACGTCAGCGTGGACGTGGTCGGCGAGGTCACCTTGACCGTCTCGACCGGGAGCAGCCCGCTGGAGTTCTTGGCCGCCTCGACGTGTGCGGCGACATCGGCCGCGCTGAGCGCCGAGTGGTAGAAGGCCGCGTCGGCGATCGAACCGGTGAAGTGGCTGACGTCTGCCGGGGAGTCGAGCCAGCTCTTGGCGAAACCGGCGCCGAGGTAGAGGTGGTTGTAGGTCTGGTCGGCCGGGGTGCCGGAGTAGCTGGCCTGCTGGACGCCGTCCAGGTAGAGGGTCTGGGTGGCCCCGGAGGCCGTGAGGGCCACGTGGTGCCAGGTGTTGTCGGTGACCGTGCCGGTCGAGCCGAACGCCGTCGCGGCGGAGCCGCTGCCCGAGTAGTAGTGGCCGTGCAGTTTGTTGTCGCTGCCGACGTACAGCAGGGGCGCATAGGTGCCGGACACGGTGGTCGCGCCGGAGATCGCCACCGACTGGGAACCGACGATGACGCCCTGCGAAGCGGTCTTGAACCAGAGTTCGAGACTGCGGTCGCTGGTGCCGAACTGCACGGACGTCGGTAGTTCGACATACGAGGAACTGCCGTTGAAGGTCGCGGCCTTGGCGTCGCTGAACGGGCCGGTGGCGCCGAGTGTCACCCCGCTGTAAGTGCCGTTGCCGCCGTGCACCTCGTTGAGGGCCGCGGTCGCGCCGGCCGCCTCGCCGAGCCGGTAGTAGCCGGCCGGCCCGCCGCCGAGGACCGCGCCCCGGTAGGTCTGGCTGGAGCCGGTGACGGTGGGTGCGGCGAGCTTCCAGACGCCGCCGTTCTCGTCGGTGAGCTGCGTGAGCGCCGTCGTCGCCGGGTCGTACGTCATCGTGGCGAAGGACTTGCCCGAGGGACGCTTGATGGAGGTGAGCAGGGACGCCGAGTGAGTGCCGTACTGGTAGAGGGAGTTGACGTCGGCGGCGACCAACGGCCGTCCGTACCAGGCCGCGTCGGCGATCGAACCGTTGAAGTACGTCGCGTACCCGGTGTCGTCGGTGGTGCTGCTGTTCGCCTCGTCGGGCCAACTGCCGCCCAGGAAGCCGGTGCCGAGGTAGTTGAAGACCTGGTTCTTGCCGAAGGCCACCGCGCTCTTGATGGACACGGTGCCGGTACGCGAGCCGACCTTCGTGTTGTCCAGGAACAGCGTCTGCGAGTTGCCCGCGGCGCTCAGCACCACGTGGTGCCACTTGCCGTCGGCCACGGACGCCGAGGACACGATCGGGTTGATGCCGCCGCTGTACCAGAACTCGGCGTTCAGCTTGCCGTCCGAACCGACGTACACCGACGGTGTGTAGAAGCCGGCGGCCTTGCCCGAGCCGATCGGCTGGGAGGCGTACGAGTAGAGCACGCCCGGTCCGGCCGAGGTCTTGAACCACAGGGACAGGGCGCCCGAGTCGGTGTCGTTGCCGGTGTTCTTCGGCAGGGCGACGTCGGAGGTGGTGCCGTTGAAGGAGGCCGCGGTGGAGGAGGAACCGGTGAGCGGTCCTGCCGCGCCCAGCGTCACGTTCTCGTAAGTGGCGTTCTTGGTGCCCTCGTTGGCGAGGACCGCGTCCTTGGCGGTGGTGCCCGAGCTCTCCGTGAGCGGCCAGGCCGCGCTGGGGTCGAGGTCGAGGGAGGCGTTCTGGTACTGCGAGCCCGTCGTGTAGCCGTACGTCGTGCACTTCGTCTGCGACAGGGGCGCGCACACGGTCGTCAACTGGTCGCCGGTGTAACCGTAGTTCCAGGTCAGCGCGGTCGTCGCGACGCCGGCGGTGACCGGGTCGGTGGTGACGGTCGCGACATGCGCGGCGAGGGCGCCGGACGGGGTGGACCAGGTGAGGGTCAGGGTGCGGCCGGACACGTTGGACTTCATCTGGGTGACGTGCAGGCTGGTCCAAGTGAGCGTGATGGAGCGCCCGTTGGCGTCCGTGACGGAGGTGAGTCCGTAGTTGCCCGTGGTCAGCGGTGTGGTGAAGGCGTAGACCGTGTCGTCCTTGTCGGTCAGGCTGTAGCCGCCGGCGCTGACCGTGGTGAACGTGGCCCAGCGGCCGGTGCCGGGCGCGAAGGTGCCGTCGCTGTTCTTGCCGTAGCCGACCTGCGAGCCGTCCGGATAGGTGACGTTGACGCTGGTGACCGCGCCGGCCGCGCTGTACTGCTCGGTGGCGCGTGCGTCGAAGATGGACGACCAGCCGGACCCGAAGGCTCCGGTCCAGCGCGGGTCACGGGAGTTGTAGTCGCGCTCGACGTCCAGGGACGGACCGACGGTGGAGATCGAGGCGTCCGTGTCGGAGGTGGTGTAGTTGCCGATGGACGCGTCGAAGCCGTGGTCGCTGCTGTTCTGCGACAGCCCCGAGGTGATCACGGGCTGGGGCACCTGGACGGACAACTCGTAGGGATCGGCGGGCGAGTAGAGCCCGGTCGTCGCGTCGTACGCCTGCACTTCCCAGTTGTAGTTCTTGCCCCAGGCCAGCTTTCCGGCCGGGACGGTCCAGTCGCCGGTGGCGACCAGGCCGGAGTCGACGACCAGGGCGTTGTTCGCGTCGTAGACCTTGAACTGGTACTTGTTCGCGCTGCCGCTGGTGGAGTTGGCGCCGCCCGCCCAGGCGGTGAGCTCCGGAGTGGTGGTGCCGACGACCGCGTTGTCCGCGGGGAACTGCTCGTAGAGCTGCGGGGCAGTGTTGCCGGTGTAGGTGACCGAGAGGACCGGGCCTTTTCCGGGGTCGTTGAAGGAGCCGAACTGCTTCCAGTGCAGGGCGTCGGTCGTCGACGCGTAGAGCGCGAGTCCGTAGTCGGCCGTCGTCCCGCTGAACCAGCCCTGGATCGCCGAGGTCGACAGCGTCACGGTCACCGTGTCGCCGACGGTCCGGTCGGCCGCCTTGTTCGCGCAGGCGTTCGGCACGGTCGGGGTCGAGTTGCCGATGGAGGTGGTGCCGTAGGTCGGCCCGGGGTAGCTGGTGACGCCCTCGGGCGTCCAGGCCTGGGTGACGAGGGCGACGTCGAAACGCTCGGCCGTGCAGGTCGCGGCCCAGGTGTCGAACAGCTGCAGCGAGGCCGCGGAGACCGTCAGACCGCTGTCGTCCCAGGCGGTGTCCCAGTGGTTGATGTAGCTCGCCGCGGAGTGCGTGCCCGAGTCGTACGAACCGACCTTGATCGTCTGCTCGTAGGAGTGGTCGCCCGTCGAGTCCGAGCCCGACTCGGCGTAGGTGGTGGTCCAGCCGTCGGTGACGGTCGGGTCGACGGTGACGGGGAAGACGCGGTGCGCGTCCTTCAGCCAGGCCTCGTCGAGCGTGATCTTCAGCGAGTAACCGCCGCCGTCCCGCACGAGGGTCGTGGTGACGTCGTGGGTGGTGGTCGGGTCACCGGAGCGCGGATCGACCTTCGAGTCGTAGGCGTACGACGAAGGGATGCGCTCTACGGTCTTCCCGGCGGCGTTGCGCAGGACGATCGAGCCGTCCTTGTTCTGGACCGGGGTGAGTCCCTTGAGCTGGAGCGGGAAGGTCCAGGAGTTGCCGGCGTCCGCGGAGTGCAGGACGACCGCTTCCTTCACACCGGTGGCGGTGGGGGCGACCTGGAGGTCGGTGTCGGTGAGGACACCCGGGTAGGTGACGCGTGAGCCGCCGTCGACCGTGCCCTTGACGGCCTGGGCGTCCTTCAGCCCGTAGGCGACGGTGTGCTGTGCGTCGGGGGCGAGGGAGACGAGCGTGGAGTCGTCGGCCTTGGGCGCGAAGTCGACGTCGACGGAGTTGGCCTTCTCCTGCCACCGCCCGTCGGGTCCGGCCCGCACGTCCACGTCGATGGGCGCCCATCTGCCCTTGCCGACCTGGTAGTTGACCGGTGACGGCGAGATCTGTCTCGTGATGGACCCGTCGGCGTTGTCGAAGACGGTGTCGGTCCGCGAGGACTTGCCCGCGTCCCGCTTGCTCGTCTTCGCGTTGAAACCGGCCTTGCCCGCGGCGCTCTTTCCCCGCTTCACGGACGCCGAGTGGGCGTGGTAGGCGGCGAGTTCGCCCTTGCCCTTACCCGGCTTACGGCCCGCGCCCTGGTGTGCCTCGGTGGCCGCGGCGGAGACCCGGTGCGCCTTGCCGGCCGCCGTGCCCGACTTCTCCGACGGCAGCCGGCCCCAGTGCGGGTCCTTCAGCCAGGCGGTGAGCGAGGACAGGCTCGGCAACGAGACGTCCACGGCGTGCAGTTCGACCCCGTCGGCCATCGCCTGCTGCGTCGTCCACACGAGGGCGAGCGCGGTCAGCAGGAGCAGGGCGACGCCACGGCGGGCGCGCCGCGTACGGCGGGGTGAGCGAACACGGCGAGCGGGCCGGATGCGCACGACGAGGACTCCAACGGTCGACGGGCACGAAGCAGCCGCCGTCAGCCGATGCTTGACCGGGTCCTGACAGGACAGCCACAGAAACGCACAGATCTTGCCCATCACCGACAAAGATCGAACAGACCCGAGAAGAGATCATCGACCGATCTTGACCATTACCCGGTGAACGCACCCCGAGTCACCCCTCATGTCCCTTTGTTCCTTGTGAACTCCTTTACCAGTACAACGACTTGGGCAGGACAGATCGTCATCTCCCGTATATGTACTTCACGGGAAAGGGCTTGCTCTGACGGGCACTCAGCTCACTTCGCGTGGAACCTCGACGGCGCGCTCGTCGGGTTACCGCCGGACGGGAGCTTCTGGCCCGGGCAGGTGGAGAGGACCTTCTTCATCGCGGCCTTCTCCGCCGCGGTGACCCACAGCCCGTACTTCTTCTTCACGGCGACCTGCGCGGCGACATAGGTGCAGCGGTACGTCTTGTCGGGCGGCACCCAGGTCGCCGTGTCGCCGTCGCCCTTGCTGCGGTTGGCGCTCGCGCCGACGGTGAGGAGGTTGAGCGGATCGTTGGCGAGGGCTATGCGCTTGCTGGCGTCCCAGTACTTGGCGCCCTTCTGCCAGGCGTCGGAAAGGGCGACGAGGTGGTCTATGTCGACGAGGCTGGCCCCGCGGCGGTAGGTCACCTCCTTGCCGGAGTACGGGTCGGATTCGAGGACGCCGTACGACACCTTGCAGCTGCCGCCGGTGAACTTCACCTGCTTCAGGTCCCGTTTGAGAATGTCGTCCCTGGTGTCACAGCTGTTGGAGTCCGTGTCGGCCCAGGCGGTGCCGAACCGCTCGCGGGAGTAACCGGTCTTCGGCGCCCGCCCCTTGACGGTCAGGGACTCGGCGGCGGTGAGAGCCGCGCCCCCGCCGGTACCTCCGCCGGAGTTCCCACCGGAGTCACCGCCGGTCGTCGCTTCGGGCCCGGAGGCCCCTGTGGTGTCCTTGCATCCGGCGACGGACAACATGATCAGGACGGCCACGGCCGCCCCACCCCTCAGACGCATCACAGTGCGCCCCTCCCCTAGCTCACCCGGCCCCCGCCCCTGCCGGGGCGGATATTGACCTGGTGCCCACGTTAGCGGCGGAGATGTCGCGAACATATGGGGCCCGGGGGCGCATGACGCGCAACTCGGGTGTATCGGCACGGTCCGGTCGGCGCGGGCGCCCCCACCTCGCACTCCCTCCCCACACTCTCTCCCCACGCCCCTCTCAGACCTTGCCGATGCCCAGCGTCGACTCCGAAGGCAGCAGCCCGGAACCGAGCACGGCGACCCAGAACTCCCCCAGCAGATCCGCGAGTCGGTCGGTGTCGGCCTTGCCGAGGGACTGCCAGGGCTCGGCGGCCAGCCGGTCGGTGTGGCGCTCGACCTCCCGGCGCAGGTCGCGGCCCGCCCTCGTCGCCGTACCGAGGTCGTCCAACAGGCCGCGCGCGACCAGGCGTTCACGGGCCGCCGCCCATTCCCGCGGGCTCCAGCCCCGGCTTTCGAAGCGCTCGACGGAGGCCGCTCCTATCGCGGCGAAGGAGACCAGGGACTCGACCGGGTCGAGGCCGGCGACGAGGAGGGCGGCGAGGTGGCCGTCGCCCCGGTGTTCACGCAGGATCGTCGCCGCCTGCCAGAGCTGGAGGTGGGGCTCCTCGGGCCAGGCCAACTCGGCGTTGGCCGCGGCGAGGGGAGATCGGAAGAGCGTCG
>NZ_JAWOAI010000100.1:0-23234 GCF_033194735.1 Streptomyces sp. W16 | reverse complement strand
TGCGCTTCCAGCCGGCGCCGTCGCCGAGTCGGCGGTAGCCGGAGTGGGTGCGCGGGGCGGCGACGGTGGCGAGGGTGGTGCCCTTGGTGTACGGGGCCAGGGGTGCGGCCGGTGCCTTGCGGGACTCCGCCACGGGTGCCTGGGCGGCGGCGTTGGTGTCGTTCGTGGCGTCGCCCGTGGCGGCCAGGCTGTCGGTGGGCCGTAGGGCGTAACCCACGCCCGCGGAGACGGACACGGCCGCGGTGGCGGCGAGGACGGTACGGCGGTTGACCCCCAGCGCGGAGCTGGCGACAGAGCGTGTGCGCGACATGGCGCGATCTCCCCGAGTACGAACTGCGTCGGCAGTGGTCGCGGGTGTCCGCGGCGATCGGTTTTCGATCGCGGTCGCGAACTTCCCGCTCGTACTGGATGCTTGGCATCGGGGATGACCTGCGCGTAAACGAGACGGCAACGTGTAGCGCCGATCACCGTACGTGGATCTTGGCGCCCCCTGTGCGTTCGTGAACGCTCGTCGAGCCGCCGGGAGGCGGCTACTCCGCGTTCATCTGCCGGGGTACTGAAGCTATTCCGGGACGCGTTCGGCCCGTCCTACGGCCGGCCGCTCCCGCCACAGCCGCAGCGCCACGTCGATCAACCCGACCCGGGTGAGCCCGGGTACGTCGTCCAGCGGATGCCAGGCGGCCATGTCGGTGGAGCCGCCGATCTCGTTGCGCAGCTCGCCGCCGACGATCCGGCCCTCGTACACGAGCCGGAGGCCCTGGTGGTCCACCTTGCGTCGGTGGCGCCACGGAATGACGTGGTGGATCGAGTCCATGCCGAGGAATCCGGTGACCTCGATGTGGTAGCCGGTCTCCTCCTCCAGTTCCCTGACGACCGTGTCGTTCGGGTGCTCACCGTGGTCCATGCCGCCGCCGGGCAGTACCCACTCGTACCCGCCGCCCGCGGCGGGTGACCGGGCGAGCAGGAGCTGTCCGTCCCGGACGCAGACGGCGTAGGCGGCGACTCTCAGCTTCTTGCGCACTCGGAGAAGCTAGGCGCTTCGTTGGGAGTGGCGCAATGTGGATTTCTTCGGGTGCCGCGCCGTCGTGGCTGGTCGCGCCCACGCGGCGGAGCCGCATATCGATTCAGCCCCGCGCCCCTGAGGGGGCGCTCAACGCGCCGGTGTCGGATTGGCAGGTGAGTATTCCGGGGCGGACCAGCGCAAAGGGATCGCGGCGGGGGTCTCGATGGCCTCGGTGAGGGTGAAACGCACCCTGCGTTCGCCGTCCTGCCCGAACTCCGTCCTTGCCTCGCCGGTGAGTTGGAGGGTTGTGCCCGTGTTCCAGTCGAGGAAGAGGAGTCCTGCGCGCGGGTCGGCGAGCAGGTTGCCCAGGCTCAGGAACATGGCGTTGCCCGAGTAGTCCGGCCAGGTCAGCTCGCGGGGTGAAATCGCGTGTACGAAGCCGGGGTTGCCGCCCCGGTGGCTGGCGTCGGCGCCGTGTTCGTGGACGGTGGCGAGGAAGAAGGTGTCGGCCGCCGCGATGAACTCGGCCTGGGCGGTGGTCAGTTCACCGCCGCGCCGGGTGGCTGCGGGCTCGCGGCCCGCGACCGTCTCGTACGACTCTCTCCGCTGGATGTACTTGGGGCAGTTGGAGAACACCCGCTCCGCCTCGATCGCGAACCCCCGTGCGGTGGACCGGAGTCGGCCGTCGACGCGCATACGGCGGCGGGTGCGGGGGTCGAGGGCGATCGTGCCGACCGGCAGGTCCCGTGCGCCGGCCAGGGCGGGGGTCAGGGGGTCGGCCGGGCGGGTGCCGCCGGTGACCGAGATCCGGTGGGGGCCCGTCGCCCGTACGAAACCGGGTGGGCCGGTGAGCGGGGACGCCCAGACCCGGTCCGTCGCCGGGTCGGCGGCGCCCACGATCAGGAGGGGCTGGAGTTCCAGGAAGGCGGCGGCCACGGGTTTGATGCCCTGGCCGATGATCTGGCCGACGTGGTCGGCGATGTCACGTACCCCGGCCCGGTCCTGCACGGCACGGGATCCCGCGTGATAGGTCTCCATGGCATGCACTGCTAGAAGAAGCCGCAGGTCGGAGCTTCGGCGTGCGGGGCCGGGGCGTGCTCGGCACCGCTCGGCACCGAGATCTCCAGGCGGGTGCCGTCCGGGTCGTGGAAGAAGATGCCGCCCGAGGCCGCGCCCTCGCGATGGGCGACCACGCCTTCGTACGCGAAGTCGGCGCCGTAGGCCTTGAGTGCCTCCTCGTACCGCCCGACCTGCTCCATCGAGTCGGCGGCGAACGCCAGGTGGTGCAGACCGGCGCGGTCGCCGCCGTACGGCCCCTGGGCCTGCTGCCAGAGGGTGAGTACGGGGCGGTCGCCGCCGTCGCCGAGGAACGCGTACCGGCGGTGGTCGTTCTCCTCCTTGCCCTCGGCGAGTACCTCGAAGCCGAGGACGTCCCGGTAGAAGGCGAGCGAGCGGTCGAGGTCGGTGACGTTCAGGCCGACGTGGCCGGTGTGCAGGGTCATGAAAAAGCCCTCCTCTGATCTAACCGTCGTAGATGACGTTAGTGGTTAGAATCGAGAGGGTCAACCGGTCACGTACTCTTGACCGGTTAGATCAGAAGGGACACCTCCGTGACCACGACCCCCGACCCCCGCCCGCTCGTCGGCGAACCGCTCGCGCTCGACCTGCTCAACACGCAGTGGATGCGGGACGGGGCCGTACAGGATCTGCTCTCCAGCCCCCGCGGGCTCGCCGTATGGCTCGGCTCGAACGGGCTCGACGAGCGGTTCGAGGCGAATCCGATCACCCTGCTGCACACCAAAATCGCGCGCGACGCGCTCCGTGCGGTGGTGGACGGTTCACTCGCGCAAGGCGCGGAGGACCTCGACCTCGTACTCGACCAGGGACGGATCCGGGCCACGCTCACCGCCGAAGGCCCCGGCGAGATCCCCGAGTTCGACGACCCCCGGTGGGGTCCCGGCTGGCTCGCCGCCCGCAACTACCTGGAGCTGCTCGGCGCCGCCCCCGACCGCATCCGCCGCTGCGCCCACGAGGCGTGCATCCTGCACTTCTTCGACACGTCGCGGAACGGCACCCGCCGCTGGTGCTCGATGGCGGCCTGCGGCAACCGCGCGAAGGCGTCCCGCCACTACACGCGCGTCAAGGAAGCCTGAACCCCCGGCCGGATAGGGGGTTTTCCCCATACATCCATATCGATTCGGTCAACACTTCCCAAACAACCGTCCCTTGGGTAAAGCTGTGCGCTCGTCCGGCACTGGATTCTTCACCTACAAGGGATGCCGATGACCCTCACCCCCAAGAGACGCGTGGCCCGAATATCCGTGGCCGCCGGTCTCGTCGCCGCGCTCTCCGCGGCCGGGCCGATACCCCTGGCCTTCTCCGCCGACGCGCCGTCCGGTACGGCGCCCACGGACGGAACCGTCAAGTCCGCCGCCGCCAAGCTCGGTTCGGACGACGCCGATCTGCTCGCCACGGCCAAGGCCGACGGCGACAAGAACGTCACGATGATGATCGCCACCGCCCCGGGCCAGACCGAGCAGGTCGCCGGCGAGCTGGACGCGGTCAAGGGCGGCCTGGTGGGCCGCACCTACGACAAGCTCGGCTACGTCCGCGCCACCGTCCCCACCGGCAAGGCGGACGCTGCGATCGCCGCCGCCGCGAAGCTTTCCTCGGTGCACGCCATCGACCTGCGCCAGGAGATCGCGCTCGACGATCCGACGCCGAGCGCGGACACCGCGACCAGTGCCAAGAGCGCCAACAAGGCGACCACGAAGGCCACTTACTCGGGGCCGAGCAAGAGCACCCCCGCCGAGAACCCGTACAACCCGTCCTTCGAGACGGGCGCCGTCGACTTCGTGAAGAAGAACCCGAAGGCGGACGGCCGCGGCATCACCATCGGCATCCTCGACTCCGGCGTCGACCTCGGCCACCCGGCGCTGCAGAAGACCACCACCGGCGAACGCAAGATCGTGGACTGGGTCACCTCCACCGACCCGGTCAACGACAGCGACGGCACCTGGCGTCGGATGACCACCGCGGTCTCCGGCCCGTCCTTCTCCATCACCACGACGACCCAGGGCACCGAGGCGTTCAAGGCACCCGCGGGCGACTACAAGTTCAGCTACATGTACGAGTCCGCCACCGCCGGCGGCGACGAGAAGGGCGACCTCAACCGGGACGGTGACACCACCGACGCCTGGGGCGTGCTGTACGACCCGGCCGCCGGCACCGTACGCGTCGACCTGAACGACAACCTCGACTTCACCGACGACACCCCGATGAAGCCGTACAAGGACGGCTACCAGATCGGCTACTTCGGGACGGACGACCCGTCGACCGACGTCGTCGAGCGCGTCCCGTTCGTCGTCGAAATCCGCAAGGACGTCGTCTACAACGCGTCCGGCGCGAAGGCCGACTACGTCAACATCGGCGTCATCGAGTCCGAGCACGGCACCCACGTCGCCGGTATCACCGCGGCCAACGGCCTGTTCGGCGGCAAGATGAACGGCGCCGCCCCGGGCGCGAAGATCGTGTCGTCGCGCGCCTGCACCTGGACCGGCGGCTGCACCAACGTGGCGCTCACCGAGGGCATGATCGACCTCGTCGCCAACCGCGGTGTCGACATCGTCAACATGTCGATCGGCGGCCTGCCCGCGCTGAACGACGGCAACAACGCGCGCGCCGAGCTGTACACCCGCCTCATCGACACCTACGGTGTGCAGCTCGTGATCTCGGCCGGCAACTCCGGTCCGGGCGCCAACACGATCGGCGACCCCGGCCTGGCCGACAAGGTGATCTCGGTCGGCGCCGCCATCTCCAAGGAGACCTGGGCCGCCAACTACGGCTCGCAGGTGACGAGGTCGTACCAGCTGCTGCCGTTCTCCTCGCGCGGCCCGCGTGAGGACGGCGGCTTCACGCCGACGCTCGTCGCGCCCGGCGCCTCGATCAACTCCACCCAGACCTGGCTGCCGGGCTCCCCGGTCGCCGAGGCGGGCTACACCCTGCCGGCCGGCTACTCGATGCTCCAGGGCACCTCGATGGCCTCCCCGCAGGCCGCGGGCGCCTCGGCACTGCTGCTGAGCGCCGCCAAGCAGAAGGGCATCGCCCTCACCCCGGCGACCCTGCGCACGGCGCTGACCTCAACGGCCGATCACATCACGGGTGTTCAGGCGTACGAGGAGGGCGCGGGCCTCATCGACATCGTGGACGCGTGGAAGTCCATCAAGGACGGCGCCGACGCCCACGAGTACACCGTGAAGGCCCCCGTCGACACCGCGATCGACTTCGCGCTGAAGACCCCCGGCTTCGGCACGGGACTGTACGACCGCGAGGGCGGCCTCAAGGCCGGCGCGAAGAAGACGTACGACGTCGTCATCACGCGAACCACCGGTGCGGACAAGGCCGTTCGGCACGAACTGAGCATCGCGAACAACGCCGGCGGCACCTTCCGGATCGTCGGCTCGGACGAGGTAAAGCTCCCGCTGAACCAGCCGGTGACCGTCAAGGTGCAGGCGGCACCGAAGAGTTCGGGCATCAAGAGCGCGATCCTTGAGGTCGACGACCCGAAGACCGAGGGCCTCGACAAGCAGATCCTCACCACGGTCGTGGTCTCGACTCCCGTCAACTACACCTACTCCAAGGCGAGTTCGGTGCAGCGCGACAGCACACAGTCGTACTTCGTGACCGTCCCCGAGGGCGCCAAGGCCTTCGAGGTCGCGATCAGCGGGCTGAAGGACAAGAGCCAGACGCGGTTCATCTCCATCCACCCGTACGGCGTTCCGGTCGAGGACACCGGCACCCCGTACTGCTACAACAACTACCTCGACGGCAACGGCTGCAAGCCCGACGTGCGGTCGTACGCCGACCCGCAGGCCGGTGTCTGGGAGATCGAGGTCGAGGCGCGCCGCACCTCGCCGCTGCTCGACAACCCGTACAAGCTGGACGCCACCGTCCTCGGCGCGGCCTTCGACCCGGAGACCGTGACCGTGCCCGAGGCCAAGGTCGGCGTCCCGGCCACCGCTTCGTGGAAGGTGACCAACAACTACGCAGCCCTCACAGGTGCGTTGAAGGGCGGCCCGCTCGGCTCCTCGCTGACCGCGCGGCCCACCATCACCGAGGGCGTCACCCAGACCACCACGGTCGACGTGCCCGCCGGCGCCACCTCCCTGGACGTGTCCATCGGCAACGTCTCGGACACGGCGGCGGACCTGGACCTGACGGTGCGGAACGCCGCCGGGACGGTCGTCGGCCAGTCCGCCGACGGCGACTCGGAGGAGGCGGTCTCGGTCGCCAACCCGGCGGCCGGTACCTACACCGTCGAGGTCGCGGGCTACTCGGTGCCTTCCGGCTCGACCGCGTACGACTACCTGGACGTGTTCTACTCGGCCGCGCTCGGCACGGTCACCGTCGACGACTCGACGCCGGTCAAGCTCGCCACCGGCGCCTCGGCGACCGTCTCCGGCAGCGTCACCGCCCTGGCGGCGGCTCCGGCGGGCCGTGAGTTCTTCGGCCAGGTACAGCTCGTCAACGCCCACGGCACGGTCGCGGGCCTGGGCAGCGTGAAGATCGAGAAGGTCACGTCGTAGCACGACGTACGACAGACGGGGCGGGCGTCCGTGCGGGCGCCCGCCCTTCTCGCTGTCAGCCGGTCGGGCAGGAACCCGAGCCCGTACCGGCGCCGGTGAGTGCCCCGACGATCGCGGCACGGTCCGCGGCGACGGCGTCGTCGCCGACGGCCCAGAGGGTCGCGGTGTGCGCGCCCTTCGGGACTCCGACCAGCACATGCTGCCCCTGGCGCGGCGCCGGAGTCGCCCCGGCGGCCAGGACGACCGTGACGTCGGCCGGGCCGTGCGCGGGCCGGTAGGAGCGGGTGACGGCGAGCGTGATCCGTTTCCGCGGGTCGGAGCTCGGCTGCACGCCCGTCACGGTCCCCTCGACGAGAAGGCTGGAGCAGGCCACGTACAGCTCCGGGTCGGACAGCGGGCCCGGGGACTTGGAGCCCTCGCCGGCACCGTCCGCCGCCTTCGAGTCCGCGCTGCTGCTCGACGCGTCGTTCACGCCCCCGTTGTGCGCGACCAGCCAGGAGAGCCCGGTGATCATCCCCGCCACCACCGCGATCGCGAGCGTGCCGAACGCGAGGGCGCGCAGGGCGGGACGGCGCCGCCGGGCAGGACGCGGTGCACGCACGGGCGCGGGTTCCGGTCGCGGCGGCGGTTCGGAGAGCGCCTCCCCGATGATCCCCAACTGCTCCCGCAACAGCGCGACATGGGCCGTGGCGGCCCGGTGCTCGGCCATGTAGGCGGCGTCCGCGCGGGCCGCCTGAGGCACCGGCTCGCCCGTGATCGCGGCCATCAGCGCGTCCACGCCGTCGTATTCCTCGTTCTGCGTGGCCACGTCACACCACCTCGTCCTCGTGCAGCCGGTCGCGCAGCGCGCGGACCGCCGTGTGCAGCCTGCTCTTGACCGTGCCCTCCGGGATGCCCAGCTCGTGCGCTATGGAACGCACCGGCAGATCGGCGAAGAAGCGGAGGACGAGGACCTGGCGCTGCTGGTCGGGCAGCTCGTCCAGGCCCTGGGCCACCGCCATGGACAGGACACTCGTGTCCTCGCCGGAGGGATGCTCCAGCTGGCGCAGGGAGGCCAGCCGCTCCCCCACCCGCTCCTGGCGGCGCTTGGCACGGTGCCAGTCCATGGCGAAGTTCGAGGCGACGACCGCCGCCCACGCCGAGACGTCGCGCGGTGCCTCGTCGCCCTTCGCCGCCCGCTCCAGCAACCGGAGCCGTACCTGCTGGACGCCGTCCGGCAGATCCGTCTGCGGCACCCCGCCGAGCGCGAGCACCGCCCGCACCCGCCGCTCCTGGGCCGCGTCCAGAGGATCATCACCCTCCCGGACCCGGCGGGCCTTTCTGCGCAGCACAAGCCACCCCCCTTCCCGCGTTTCCTCTACGACGCGGGAGCGCACGGAAACGTTCGGCCGGCTCCGGAGAAGTTTTCCGGAACGGGCCGGCGGCCGGAGTCGTAGATCACACCGCCGCGGGCCGCGGACCGCGTCGCGCAGTACGGCTTGCGGTCGGGGGCGGGCGGCGGGCGGATTTCTTCTGGGGGCGGGTGGCCGTCGCGGGACGATCGGGGCGGCGACGGCCGGTCCCGGCGTCCCACTCCTCGGGCGGCGCGGCGAAAGGATTGGACACACGGGCACGGGTCGGACGCATCATGGAAGCGCCGGACCACGTAAAACGCACGCAAAGGGAGTCGCCGTGAAGGTCGGAATCGTCGGAGCCACCGGTCAGGTCGGCACGGTCGTGCGCAGGATTCTCGTGGAGCGGGACTTCCCGGTCGACGAGCTGCGTCTGTTCGCCTCCGCCCGCTCGGCGGGGACGGTCCTGGACGGTGTGACGGTCGAGGACGCGGCGAGCGCCGACTACACCGGCCTCGACATCGTCATCTTCTCCGCGGGCGGCTCGACCTCCAAGGCGCTGGCCGAGAAGGTCGCCGCGCAGGGCGCCGTCGTGATCGACAACTCCTCGGCCTGGCGCAAGGACCCCGACGTACCCCTCGTGGTCTCCGAGGTGAACCCGCACGCGATCGCGGACCGCCCCAAGGGCATCATCGCCAACCCGAACTGCACGACGATGGCCGCGATGCCGGTCCTGAAGCCGCTGCACGCCGAGGCGGGGCTTGAGGCGCTGGTCGTCGCGACCTACCAGGCGGTGTCCGGCTCCGGTCTGGCCGGCGTGGCCGAACTGCACGGTCAGGCGCAGAAGGTCGTCGCCGACGCCGACAAGCTCACGCACGACGGCAGCGCGGTCGACTTCCCCGAGCCGCAGGTCTACAAGCGCCCCATCGCCTTCAACGTGCTCCCCCTCGCGGGCTCGATCGTCGACGACGGTCTGAACGAGACCGACGAGGAGCAGAAGCTCCGCAACGAGTCCCGCAAGATCCTGGAGATCCCGGAACTGAAGGTCTCCGGCACCTGCGTCCGCGTCCCGGTCTTCTCGGGCCACTCCCTCCAGGTCAACGCCCGTTTCGCCCGCCCCCTCACGGTCGAGCGCGCGACGGAGCTGCTGGGCGGCGCGCCGGGTGTCGCCCTGACCGACATCCCGACGCCTCTCCAGGCGGCCGGCCAGGACCCGTCCTACGTCGGCCGCATCCGCGCCGACGAGACGGTCGAGCACGGCCTCGCCCTGTTCATCTCCAACGACAACCTCCGCAAGGGCGCCGCGCTGAACGCGGTACAGATCGCGGAGCTGGTGGCGGCGGAGCTGAACACCAAGTAGGCGGTACGACGAAGGGGCGCCCACCGATTGACGGTGGGCGCCCCTTCGTGTGTGTCAGAGCGCCAGGTGTCGCCGCAGCGCGATGTCGATCTCGGCCATGCGCTGCCGCGGAACCGAGCCGATCGAGCGCAGCAGCCGCTCCGGCGCGAGCGCCCGGATCTGCTCGCACTGGACCTTGGAGTCCTTGGGCAGCCCGCACTCCTCCGCGGGCAGCAGCACCTGGAACGGGTACACCCGAGACGTGTTCGAGGTAAGCGGCACCAGCGTCACGACACCCCGTCCCGTCCGCTCCACCGAGGCGTTGGCGCCGTCGTTGGACACAATCACGGCGGGACGCGCCTTGTTGGCCTCGCTCCCGCGTGCGGGCTCGTAGTCGACCAGGTAGATGTCACCGCGCTTCATCGGTCAACCCGTCCGCCGAGAACTGGTCCCAGAACGCGGCGTCCTCGCTGCCGTCCCACTCCGCGAACGCCTCCGTGTACTCCTGCTCCAGTTGTGACTGCCGCAGCAGCTCGATGGCGGCGTGTATCACGGCGGACCGGGAGTCAGCCGCCTTCCTGGCTGCGTACTCGTCAACGAACGCGACATCATCCTCCGGCAGGCTCACACTAATCTTCATACCCCCACGATACCCGAGGTATGACCACCTTGCCTACTGGTCGCCCTACCGTTCGGGAGCTAACCCCGCCGTACCTCGTAGAGGAAACAGCCGTACTCGACGGCCCGGACGTGGACCAGTGCCACGGACGGGTCGTCGAACGCGTCACGGAAGGTCTCGTCGTCGGGCGTCTCGACGAGCCGCCCGCCCAGGATGTGCCCCTCGGCCGAATAGCGCCGGACCGTGCGGTGGGCGTCCGCGAAGGGATACCCGGCCCCTGCCGTCGGCCCCGCACACTCCTCCGCGTGGACGAACACCGGCCCCTGCTCGTCGTACGCCCCCGGCTCCACCCCCGTTTCCGCCGCCCAGCGCCGCAGCGGGGCGTACGAGACGAGGGCGATCCGCTCGCCGGGCTCGCCGCGGCGCAGGCAGCAGCGGAGCGGAGCGCCTCCCTCCTCATCGAGTACGGGAACCATTCGGCGCCCCGCATCGTCAGCAGAGCGCAGCTCCTTCAGAACCGTGGGGTCGATGGGTCGTGCCGTGTACGTCGTCATGACTCCAGGCTCGCGCTCGTCCGCCCCGCTGACCGGCGGGATACGGACATCGCGTTCCGGTCAGGTCCCGTGGAAGGATGGCGCAACCCACACATAACGAGGAGATGACCGCGTGCCTGGCACAAACCTGACTCGCGAAGAGGCGCGGCAGCGGGCAACGCTGCTCACCGTTGACTCGTACGAGATCGATCTCGACCTCTCCGGCGCGCAGGAGGGCGGGACCTACAGGTCCGCGACCACGGTGCGCTTCGAGGTGACGGAGGGCGGCGCCGAGTCCTTCATCGACCTGGTGGCCCCGACGGTCCACGAAGTGACGCTGAACGGCGACCCGCTCGACCCGGACGAGGTCTTCAAGGACTCGCGGATCGCCCTGGCCGGACTGTTGGAGGGACCGAACGTCCTGCGCGTGGTCGCCGACTGCGCGTACACCAACACGGGTGAGGGACTGCACCGTTTCGTCGACCCCGTCGACCAACAGGCGTACCTGTACACCCAGTTCGAGGTCCCGGACGCGCGCCGCGTGTTCGCGAGCTTCGAACAGCCGGACCTGAAGGCCACCTTCCAGTTCACCGTGAAGGCGCCGACAGGCTGGACCGTCATCTCCAACTCCCCGACGCCCGAACCCCGGGACGACACCTGGGTGTTCGAGCCGACGCCGCGCATCTCGACGTACATCACCGCGCTCATCGTCGGGCCGTACCACAGCGTGCACAGCGTGTACGAGAAGGACGGGCAGACCGTCCCGCTCGGCATCTACTGCCGGCCCTCGCTCGCCGAATACCTCGACTCGGACGCGATCTTCGAGGTGACGCGGCAGGGCTTCGACTGGTTCCAGGAGAAGTTCGCCTACGCGTACCCCTTCAAGAAGTACGACCAGCTGTTCGTCCCGGAGTTCAACGCGGGCGCGATGGAGAACGCCGGTGCCGTCACCATCCGGGACCAGTACGTCTTCCGTTCCAAGGTGACCGACGCCGCCTACGAGATGCGCGCGGAGACGATCCTGCACGAGCTGGCCCACATGTGGTTCGGCGACCTCGTGACCATGGAGTGGTGGAACGACCTGTGGCTGAACGAGTCGTTCGCCACCTACACCTCCATCGCCTGCCAGGCGTACGCGCCGGACTCGCGCTGGCCGCACTCGTGGACGACGTTCGCCAACTCGATGAAGACCTGGGCGTACCGGCAGGACCAACTGCCGTCCACGCACCCGATCATGGCCGAGATCCGCGACCTGGACGACGTCCTCGTCAACTTCGACGGCATCACGTACGCCAAGGGCGCGAGCGTCCTGAAGCAGCTCGTCGCGTACGTCGGCATGGACGAGTTCTTCGCGGGCGTGCAGGCGTACTTCAAGCGTCACGCGTACGGCAACACCCGCCTGTCCGACCTGCTCGGCGCGCTGGAGGAGACCTCCGGGCGCGACCTGAGCACCTGGTCGAAGGCGTGGCTGCAGACGGCCGGCATCAACATCCTGCGCCCGGAGATCGAGACGGACGCGGACGGCGTGATCACCGCGTTCGCGATCCGCCAGCACGCCCCGGCCCTGCCCGCAGGCGCCAAGGGCGAGCCGACGCTCCGCCCGCACCGCATCGCGGTCGGCCTGTACGAACTCGACGAGGGCACCGGTAAGTTGGTGCGCGACGAGCGCGTCGAGCTGGACGTGGACGGCGAACTCACCGCCGTACCGCAGCTGGTGGGCAAGCGCCGTCCGGACGTGGTGCTGCTCAACGACGACGACCTGTCGTACGCGAAGGTCCGCCTCGACGAGCAGTCCCTCGCGTTCGTCACCGAGCACCTCGGCGACTTCGAGTCCTCACTCCCCCGCGCCCTGTGCTGGGCCTCGGCCTGGGACATGACCCGTGACGCCGAACTCGCCACCCGTGACTACCTCTCCCTCGTCCTGTCGGGCATCGGCAAGGAGTCCGACATCGGTGTCGTGCAGTCGCTGCAGCGGCAGGTGAAGCTGGCGATCGAGCTGTACGCCGACCCGGCCGCCCGCGAGGCGCTGCTCACCCGCTGGACGGACGCCACGCTGGCGCACCTGCGCTCCGCCGAGGCGGGCAGCGACCACCAGCTGGCGTGGGCCCGGGCGTTCGCGTCCACGGCCCGTACGCCGGAGCAACTCGACCTGCTGGACGGCCTGTTGGAGGGCACCCAGACGATCGAGGGCCTGGCCGTCGACACGGAGCTGCGCTGGGCGTTCGTCGAACGCCTCGCGTCCGTGGGCCGGTTCGACGAGACCGAGATCGCCGGCGAGTACGAGCGGGACAAGACGGCCGCCGGTGAGCGTCACGCGGCGACCGCCCGTGCCGCCCGCCCGACCGAGGAGGCGAAGGCGGAGGCCTGGGCGCAGGTCGTCGAGTCCGACAAGCTCCCCAACGCCCTTCAGGAAGCGGTGATCTCGGGCTTCGTCCAGACCGGCCAGCGCGAACTGCTGGCGCCGTACACGGAGAAGTACTTCGCGGCGGTCAAGGAGATCTGGGACGCCCGTTCGCACGAGATCGCCCAGCAGATCGCGGTCGGCCTCTACCCGTCGATCCAGGTCTCCCAGGACACCCTGGACCGCACGGACACCTGGCTGACCACCGCCGAACCCAACGCGGCCCTGCGCCGCCTGGTCTCGGAGTCCCGCTCGGGCGTGGAGCGCGCGCTGAAGGCCCAGGCGGCGGACGCGGCAGCTTCGTAGCAGCAGTCGGTTCGGTCGTTTCTTCTACGGCCATGAGGGGCGCCCGGCGTGATGCCGGGCGCCCTTTGCCGTCCCCTCAGCCCGGGAACATCCCGCCGGTGACGTTGACGAACGTGCCGGTGATGCTCGCCGCGTGGTCCGAGGCGAGGAACACGGCGGTCGCGGTGATCTCGGCGAGGGTGGGGTTGCGGCGGGTCATGCGCAGGCTCGACAGGTGGTCCAGGATGCCCTGGATCGCCGCGTCGTTGAGGTCGGGGTTGACCTTGCCGAGCTTCTCGATCGTGAGCGTCTCGGGGATACCGGCGGCCCACAGACCGACCGCACGCACTCCGCGCGGGCCCAGTTCCATCGCCAGGTTGCGCACCAGGCTGTCGGTCGCCGCGTCGGCGGGACCGGTGCCGCCCATCATCGGACTGCCGTGCGCGGAACCGCTGTTGAGGGTGAGGACGACACCGGAGCCGCGCTCGGCCATGCGGCGGGCGGCGGCGCGGGCGGTGATGAAGTTGGCGCGGGTGCCGTTGATCACCGGCGCCAGGAAGTCGTCGACGGGCATGTCGGTGATCGGCAGCCCCTGCACATCACCGCGCGAGACGAGGTTGAAGGACACGTCCAAGTCCCCGACGCGGGCGAGGTGTTCCTCCACGGCCGTCTCGTCGAGGGCGTCGACGACGGCCACCTCGGCGTCCTTGATGTCACTGGCCACGGCCTCCAGCGTCTCCCGGGTGCGTCCCACGAGGTGGACACGGGCTCCCTCGGCGGCGAAGGCACGGGCGACCGCGCCGCCGATCGAGCCGCCGGCGCCGTAGACGACCGCGGTCTTGTCGGTGAGCAGCATGGTGAACTCCTTGTGGGTCGTGATGTACGTGTCGTTCGTGTCGGCCATACAGACGCACAGGGAGCCCACCACTCATCGGTCACGGCTCATCGGTCACAGCCGCAGGGGCAGTCCGAAGGCCGGGAACAGGTGCGGTTCGAAGGACGTGATCTCCACGATCCGGTCGTCGGCGCCGAAGCGGAGCACGTCGAGAACCTGGGCGCGGTAGACGGTCGTACCGGGCCGGCGGACGTAACCCCCCGCCGCCAGCTGCCCGTTGGCGCGGGCGGGCAGGTGGCGCCAATGCCCCAGGAACATGGGCGAGTCGGCGTCGAGGCTCACGCTGAGGAATTCGAGGAGCGCGTCGCGGCCGGTGAACCAGAACGGGTTCGGCGGCATGGTGAGGGTGACGTCCTCGCTGAGCAGGGCGGCGACCTCGGACAGGTCGAGGCGTTCGGCGGCGGCCATGTACCGCTTGACCAGGGTGCGTTGGTGCTCGGTGGGCCCGTCGGCCGTCCAGTCCGCACGCCGGCCGGGGAGCCGGTCGCGCAGGGTGGGGCGGGCGCGTTGCAGCGCGCTGTTGACCGAGGCCACGGTCATGTCGAGGGCCTCGCCGGTCTCGACGGCGGTCAGCCCGAGCACGTCCCGCAGCACCAACACCGCGCGCTGGCGCGGCGGGAGATGCTGGACGGCGGCCAGGAAGACCAGTTCGAGGGTCTCGCGGGAGACGGCGGCGGCCTCCGGCTGCTCCTCGGTGGAGGGCAACTCGTCGTCGGGGTAGGGCTGTAGCCACGTAATACGGGCGGGTGGCTCCCCGCCTCCGTGGTTCATGCCGGGCAACGGCTCGTACCGCTTGGGGCGGCGGGCCGTGCGGCGCTGGAAGTCCAGGCAGGCGTTGGTGGCGATGCGGTACAGCCAGGTACGGGCACCGGCCCGCCCCTGGAAGGTGTCCCGGGCCCGCCAGGCCCGCAGGAAGGTCTCCTGCACCAGGTCCTCGGCGTCGTCGTAGGACCCGGTCATGCGGTAGCAGTGGACCTGGATCTCGCGACGGTGGGACTCCACGAGGGCGGCGAAGTCGCCTTCGTCGAGCGGGACTTCCGTAACGGTCACATGGGTGACGGATTCCTGAGCGGTATCGCGCGCCGTACGGGCCACCCGCCGGAGCCGTGCGACGGACGAGGACAGTTCCGTCACCCCGGAGTAGAAGACGGAAGGCGGCTGCGGCACCAGCTCCTCCACCTGTCGCCCGATCTCCTTGATCAGGCCGTGCACACTCACCCCGTCACTCCCCTGCCGCTCCCGGTAGGCCTTCTGCCGGCAGGCGGCGGAGCAGTACACGGAACGGCGTCCGGTCCGCCCCGCCCGTGCGGTGAGCGGCTTGCCACAACTGGGGCAGGATTCAACGGCCACGGGCGCCTCCGGCGTTGCGTCACGGCGTTCCCGCGTGACGCTACCTCCCGGACAGCCCGGCGACCCCCTTCAGGGCGTCGAGTACATGGCGTACGGCGGGTCCCTCCTCGGCGCCCTTCCGTACGGCCGCCGAGTGGCCCTGGCAGGGCTGAACCCGGCGGCCTCGCAGGCGCCCCGGGTGATGTCGGACCACGCCCGCTGCCGCCAGGCCTGTCGGGCTCCGAAGGGCAACGGTGATCCTTTCGGCGGGGTCGGGACCCCTACCGTCGCAACTCCGGACTCATCACGTCCATCGAATCTTTTCGACCATTCCTTTCAGTAGAACTGAAAGTTTGTACGCCCGCAGGCCGCACCCTCAGCTGCCCCGCCACCGTCGCCCCGAACGCCAGCCCCATCCCCGCGAGTTGCACCGGCGTCAACGCCTGCCCGAGCGCCGCCCAGCCGACGACCGCCGCGGTCAGCGGGGACAGCGGGCCGAGGAGAGTGACCTGGGTGGCGGTGAGCCGGCCGATCCCGCGGAACCAGAGCCAGTACGCGATCGCCGTGTTCGCCAGCGCGAGATACAGGTAACCGCCGACCGCCCGCCCGTCGAGCGCGGGCGGCGCCCCCTCGACCAGGAAGGCGACGGGGGCTATCAGCAGGCCGCCCACGGTGAGCTGCCAGCCGGTGAGGGCGAGCGGGCCGACACCGTCCGGGCGGCCCCAGCGTTTGGTCAGCACGGTGCCGGTGGACATGGAGGCCGTGGACGCGAGGGCCGCGAGCACGCCGACCGGGTCGAGCGCACCGGCCGCCTTCAGTACGACGAGACTGACACCGAAGGCCGCGACGGCACCGGTGACCACGCTCCGGGCCGTCGGCCGCTGCCCCAGCAGCACCGCCGAGAGGCCTACGACGATCAGCGGCCCGATCGAGCCGACGACCGCCGCCATCCCGCCCGGGAGCCGGTACGCGGACAGGAACAGCAGCGGGAAGAAGGCACCGATGTTCAGCGCCCCGAGCACCGTCGCCTTCCACCACCAGGCCCCGCGCGGCAGCACCCGGGCCAGCGAGAGAAGCACGAGACCGGCGGGGAGGGCGCGCATCAGGCCGGTGAAGAGAGGGCGGTCGGGCGGGAGGAACTGGGTGGTGACGGCGTAGGTGGTGCCCCAGGAGACGGGGGCGAGGGCGGTGAGAGCGGCCGTCAGGACCGGGCGACTGGCCATGGGAGGCGCCTTCCGAAGTAGGTCGATGGCAATTAGCTTACTGCTAAGCAACTTAGCGTCAAGCTACTTACCCGTGATCCACTTCCTTGCGACCGACCTACCGACCGGCGGATACTCACCCCATGAACGACAAGGACCCCGTCGACGCGATCGTCGAGCAGTGGGCGGCGGTGCGGCCCGACCTCGACACCGCCGCGATGGAGGTCTTCGGGCGGATCTTCCGGCTCTCCCGGGCCATGGGCGACAGCATGGAGAAGGCGTACGCGTCCTACGGCATCTCACGCGGCGAGTTCGACGTCCTCGCGACCCTGCGCCGGGCCGGCGAGCCCTACACCCTCTCGCCGCGCCAGCTCTCGGCGACGCTGATGCTCACCACGGGCGGCATGACCGGCCGCCTCGACAAACTCGAACGGGCCGGCCTGCTCCGCCGCTCCCCCGACCCGCACGACCGGCGGGGGCTTCAAGTGACCCTGACGGAGAAGGGGTTGGCGCTGATCGACGAGGCGGTGGGGGCGGGGTTGGCAGCTCAACAGAAGGCTCTGTCCGCCGCCTTCGACGGGGAACGGGCCGGGCAACTGGCCGACCTGTTGCGGGAGTTGTTGGCGGGAACCCAGGGGGCGGCGGAGTGACTCCCGCGGGCAGGGCGGGCATCAGGAGGGGGAGGAGTGAAGCGCTCCGACCTTGACCATGCGCAGTACTTCCACGACACCCACGAACAACGGTGTCGGAAGCGCGTCGAGCGGCCAGAACTCCCAGCGCTCGCACCGGTGCGGTTCGCACACCTGGATCTCGCCCGTGTAGTCCGAGATCTGCACGCCGACCTGCATGTGGTGGTTGGCGGCCGGATCCGGATCGGTGACGCAGACGATGCGCGCGGTACGGGCGCGGATACCGGTCTCCTCCTCCAGTTCACGGCAGGCGGCTTCGATCAGCGTCTCACCGATCTCCAGATGCCCACCCGGCAGACCCCAAGTACCGGCGCCGAAGGTATTGGCCCGCAGACCCAACAGGACGCAGTCGCCGGAGCGGACGATGGCCTGTACCCCCACGCGTACGAGCTCCGTCATATCGGCCCTCCTGCGCGGTCCGGGTAGGTGCCGACGAAGTTCTCGATGTTCCTGGCCCGGTTGATCAGACTCAACGGGCGGACCTCGTCGTGCTGGAGCAGGTCGAAGAAGTCACCGAGCCGCAGTTCCTCACCCGCGTCGATGACGACGGCCTCACCGTCGGGGTCGATGAAGAAGTAACTGCCCGTCCGCATGGAGTTCCGGTAGACACGCAGGCTGACTCCACGTGCAGCGGCGGCCGTTGCGCACCGCTGCACCACGTCCTCGAACTCGGCGTCGGTGACGGAGAGCCAATCCCGGTTGTCCGCGCCGTAGTTGGTCTCCGACATCTGATAGGTCTTCCAGACGTCGGGAAGGAAGGAGTCCTCCTCGATGAGGTCGAGGACTCGCGGGGCTCCGATGACATTGCGCCGGGTGACGACAGTTCCCAGCTTCACACCGACCTGCGCATGGTTCTTGCGCACTTCCCGCAGCAGATCAAGAACCCTTTCCCGGTGCGCCGCTACACCTTTTCTGAGTTCCCGGTGCTCATCGTCATCCGCCGACTCCAGGGGCAGCGCGATCCATGAAAGTCCCGGCAGGATGCGCTCCATCTCACGGAGCGAGGCGAGTCCGTTGGTGCTGAGCACCACCTTGGGAGGCGATCCACCGTCCGGCAGCGGACGGCTCAACTCCTCGACCAACTCCGCGAGATACGGCAGGAGCGTGGGCTCACCACCCGAGATCACGACTCCCCGCACCCCTTCCTGCCGCAGCGCCGCAGCGACCCGGAGTGCCTTCTCACGACGCATCGTGGGCGTTTCGTGGCGGGGTCCGAAACAGAAAGGGCAGCTCAGATTGCAACTGCCGATCGGACGGAAGTCCACGTAAGGCGGGAGCGGAGACACGCGGCCGAATGTACAGCGCGGCCGTGCGACCGCGCGGCCATCGCTGAAAGTGTCCCCCTACTGGTGGCCGAGGTACCGCCGACCGCGTGCCCGACGTCGCCGTTCCTCTCCGAACACGGCGCCGCAGTCGGGGAGTTCACTCCCGTCCCTGCGGCACCGGTGTCAGCCGACGTGCTCGTCCAGGGCCCGCTCGATCGCCGTCGGGTCCACCGCGTCCGCCGCCCAGGCCACGTATCCGTCGGGCCGCACCAGCAGCGCCGTACGACGGTCGCCCGCCCAATGCTCCACGGCCAGCCGGTCCTTGCGGGCGCCCTTCCCCTCGTAGGTCTTCGCGCCCTCGCTCTGCGCGCCCTCGCCCTGCCCGTCGTAGGCCTCCGGGGTGATGAGTACGAACCGCCCGCCGCGCAGTGCCTCGTAGAGGCGGGTGCCGTTCGCGAGGGAGATGTCGGGGGCGCGGGTGCCGACCAGGTGGTGGGCGCCTCGGGGGGACGGGTAGGCGTAGCCGATGCCGGTGAGTTGGCCGAGGGCCTTGCGGCGGGCCGGGGGGACGTGGTCGAGGACCGTGGTGAGGGCCGCGCGCAGGGCGAGGGTCCAGGGGCGCTTGGCCATCGCGAGGCGGACGATGCCGCCGCTGCTGCGCAGGACCGCCTTGCCGACGGGGTGGCGCTCGGACTGGTACGTGTCGAGGAGGGTCCGGGGCGCGTGGCCGTCGATCACCGCGGCCAGTTTCCAGCCGAGGTTGGCCGCGTCCTGGAGGCCGGTGTTCATGCCCTGGCCGCCGGCCGGGGTGTGCACGTGCGCGGCGTCGCCGGCCAGGAAGACGCGGCCCACCCGGTAGGCGGGCGCCTGGCGTTCGTCGCTGTGGAAGCGGGACATCCAGCGGGCGTCGCGCATCCCGAAGTCACGGCCGAGGGCGAGCCGGGCGATCTCCTTGACCTCGTCGAGGTCGAGGGGCTCGTCGTCGGCGGCGTCGCGGGCACGGTTCCAGCCGATGACCCGGTAGTAGCCGTCGCCGAAGGGCGCGATGAAGGCGAAGGCGTCGCCGACGGTGGCCACGGTGAGCAGGGTGTCGGGCTTCTCGTCGAGCAGCACGTCGGCGAGGACTACGGAACGGATGACGGAGTGGCCCGGGAAGGGCAGCCCGATGGCGTTCCGTACGGCGCTGCGCATTCCGTCGGCGCCGACGACGTACGCGGCCCGCAGCGACTCGGACGCCCCGCCGGGTCCGCGCGTCTCGACGGTCACCCCGTCCGCGTCCTGCGCCAGCCCGGTCATCTCGGTCTCGTACCGGAAGTCCACCCCGGCATCGACCGCGCGCCGCAGCAGCGCCTTCTCGACCTCGTACTGCGGGAGGACGAGGAGGTGGTTGAAGCGGGAGGGGAGGGGTGTGAGGTCGATGGTGAGGCGGCCGAACAGGCGGAGCCGGTCGAGGGGTTGGCCCACGGCTTCGAGCTCGTCGGCGAGGGCGCGGGCATCCAGCTGCTCCAGGGTGCGGGCGTGCAGGACGAAGGCGCGGGAGAGGTTGCTGATCTTCTCGGGACGCTTCTCCAGCAGGGTGACCGGGATGCCGGCGGTGGCGAGGTCACCGGCCAGGAGCAGACCGGTGGGGCCGGAGCCGACGACGATGACGGTGTGGTTCATGGTGACCTCCTAGTGCCAACGATTATTTGCCAACGACTGTTTGCCAACATCCGTTGGCCAACGCTTGTTGACGAGGCTAGGGCCAGACCCCTGGACTGTCAACACACGTTGGCCTACGCTTGTTGGCATGAACGCCAGCGCCATCCCGAGCCCCATCCCGAGCCCCATCCCGAGCCCCAGCCCGAGCCCCAGCCCCGACTCCGGCCCCGGCCCCCGCCGCTCCGACGCCACCCGCGCCGCCATCCTCGAAGCCGCCCGCGAGCGTTTCGCGGCCGACGGCTACGAACGCGCCACCATCCGCGCCATCGCCAAGGACGCGCGGATCGACCCGTCGATGGTGATGCGCTACTACGGCAACAAGGAGGGGCTGTTCGCGGCGGCCGTCTCCTACGACCTGCGGTTGCCGGACCTGAGCTCGGTGGCACGGGACGAGGTGGGCCACGCCCTGGTGACGCACTTCCTCGCCATGTGGGAGGAGAACGAGGAGCTGACGGCGATGCTGCGGGTCGGCGCCACCAACCAGGGCGGGGCCGAGCGGATGCAGGGGATCTTCCGGGACCAGTTGCTGCCGGTCGCGCGGCAGGCGTGCCCCGACCCGGAGCAGGCGCCGACGCGGGCCGGGCTGGTCGCCTCCCAGCTCCTGGGGCTCGCGCTCACCCGCTATGTGCTGCGCATCCCGCCGACCGTGGCGCTGACCCGCGAGGAGATCACGGTCTGGCTCGGACCCACGGTGCAGCGTTACCTGACCGCGCCGAGCCCGTGAGACCGGCGGAACCGGCGGAACCGGCGAGAGAACATGCCGAAGGCGTCCGCCTCACCCTCGTGGTGATGCGGACGCCCTCGTGAAACGTGAGGTCAGACCTTCGTGGCGGACTTGGCCTTCGGCGCACGGTCCTTGGACTTGTCCAGCGCCAGGACCAGGCCCGCGATGATCGCGAACAGGGCCAGCGGGCACAGGACATAGAGCCCCAGCGTCTCGGCGACGCTCAGGCCGTTGCCCGGGTCGTCACCGTCGTCGCGGGCGAGCGCGAGCGCGGGAGACGTCATGAGCAGCATCATCAGCGTCGTACCGGCAACCAGAGCACCGGCGCGCAGGGCGTTCTTCTTGTCCACACCGCAAAAGTAGCGAACGCCCGAACGAGCCGCGCGCCCGGGGGTGCCGTATGGGGCGTACGGACGTCACGGACCCCCTCCTTCACTGACTTCCGGCCCCTCCCCCAACCCCACCCGCAGCACATCCACCAGCGCGTGCAGCCTCGGGGACGCGGCGAGTTCCTCCAGGGTCACGGGGCGGCCCTCCGCGTCGGCGATCGGGAGGCGCCAGTTCGGGTACTGGTCCCAGGTGCCGGGAAGGTTCTGCGGGCGGCGGTCGCCGATCGTGTCGGGGAGCCAGACGCCGATCATGCGGGCGGGGGTGCGGAGCAGGAAGCGGTGGACGGCGTGGATCTCGGCCTCCTCCTCGGACGCGGGCCGGCCGCCGCCCGTGGCGGGTTCGTAGAGGCCGAGCCGAGCCAGCAGAGCGAGCCACTCCCCCACGTCGGTGGCGGACTCGACGCGCTCCTCCTCCACCGGTCTGGTCAACAGGCCCAGCCGGTCCCGGAGTTCGACGTGTTCGCCGGTGAGCCGGGCCGCGGTGGGCGGCAGGTCGTGGGTGGTGGCGGTGGCCAGGCAGTCGGCGCGCCACATCTCGGGCGCGAGGGGGCGGCCGTCGCCCTCCCAGTCCCGTTCGAACCACAGCACCGACGTGCCGAGCACCCCGCGCTCCTGCAACTCCTCGCGCACACCCGGCTCCACGGTCCCCAGGTCCTCGCCGATCACCACCGACCCGGCGCGCGAGGCCTCCAGCGCGAGGATCGCGAGCATGGCCTCGGCGTCGTAGCGGACGTAGGTGCCCTCGGTGGGCGGCCGGCCCTGGGGGACCCACCACAGGCGGAACAGGCCCATGACGTGGTCGATGCGCAGGGCGCCGGCGTAACGGAAGAGCGCGCGGAGCAGGCGGCGGTAGGGGGCGTAGCCGGACTCGGCGAGGCGGTCGGGGCGCCAAGGGGGCAAACCCCAGTCCTGGCCGAGGGAGTTGAAGGCGTCGGGGGGCGCGCCGACCGACATGCCGGCGGCGAAGTGGTCCTGCTGCGCCCAGGCGTCGGCGCCGTCGGGATGTACCCCCACGGCGAGATCGTGCACGACTCCGAGCGGCATGCCCGCTTCCCGTGCGGCCCGCTGGGCGGCGGTGAGCTGGGTGTCGGTGAGCCAGGCGAGGCGGGAGTGGAAGTCGACGCGGTCCATCAACTCGGCGCGGGCGCGGGCGGTTTCGGGTGAGCGGGGGTCGCGCAGACCGGTAGGCCACCGGTGCCAGTCCGAGCCGTGCACCTCGGCCAGGGCAGACCAGGTGGCGTGGTCCTCCAGCGCCTCGCCCTCGCGGGCGAGGAAGTCGACGTAGGCGGCCCGTCGTCCGGGCCCGAGCGGCACCTGCCGTACCAGCTCCAGCGCCTCGCGCTTCAGCTCCCACACGGCGTCGCGGTCGATCAACGCGCCCTTTTCCAGGACGGATTCGCGCAGCCGCGCGGCTCGTTCGAGGAGTCCGCGCACCTGCTCGCGCTCCTCGACGTACGCGAACTCGGGGACGTCCTCGACCCGCAGGTACACCGGGTCGGGGAAGCGGCGCGAGGACGGGCGGTAGGGCGACGGGTCGGTGGGGGCGCCGGGTACGGCCGCGTGCAACGGGTTGACCTGCACGAATCCGGCGCCGAGCGCCCGCCCGGCCCAGGCGGTCAGCTCGCTCAGGTCACCGAGGTCGCCCATGCCCCAGGAGTGCCGGGAGAGCAGGGAGTAGACCTGCACCATCAGTCCGTACGACCGCCCGGCGGGCGTCGGCAACCGGTCCGGGGCGATAACGAGATGGGCCTCGGCGGTGCGGCCGTCCGGGGCGGTGGCGGTCAAGTGGTGGACGCCGGGCGGGAGTTGTCCGACGCTCGTCCAGAACTCGCCTTGCTCCGTCTCGATGTGCAGCCGGGTGCCCTCGGGCAGCGTGTCGAGCGCGGCGGGGGTGCTGCCGTGCCGGCCCACGACGGTGGGCGGCAACAGCCGTTCGGCCAGCTC
>NZ_JAWOAI010000099.1:0-23289 GCF_033194735.1 Streptomyces sp. W16 | reverse complement strand
GCCCGGCCGCGGCCGGGGCCCCGGAAGGTGAGGAGCGCGGGCAGCCGGACGGCGCGCGGGCCGGTGCGGCTGTCGGCGACGAGCGGGAGGCTCGCGGACTCGTCGATCGCGTAGTCGCCCTGCTCGTGTGCGTGCAGATGTTCGGCGACCCGGTCGTGGTCGGCGACGACCAGGCCGGTCGCGTCGACGACCACCGCCCCGTTCTCCTCCCACAGCACGGGCCCGCTCCACACCACGGACAGCGCGAACGACTCGTCCCCGGCCCGTACGGCGGCCTCGTCGCCGGAGGTGAGGAAGTGCTTGTTGCGTACGGCGAACAGGACCCGGTCGCCGATCCGGCGGAACTGGGCGAGCCGCGCCTTGCCCGCCCTGCCCCGGTCCAGCCAGAGGTCGCTTGAGCCCAGGCCCTGGGAGAGGGAGACGGTGAGGAGGAAGGGTTCGTCGAAGTGGCGGATGCCCAACAGCAGCCGGTCCGACCGGAGTTCGGGGTCGGGGAGCAGATCGATGAAGTCGGCTTCGCCGGGCATGCGGGGGCCTTTCGGTTGAGCGTCGTCGAGTTGATGTTGCCAGGCCCCCGCCGCTCGGTTCGCCATGGCTCGTTGTTACGGTTCGCCGGTGTCTGAATCTTCACGTGATACCGCCGAAGGCGCCGGTTGGGGCACCGCGGAGCGCGGCGCGTACCAGCAGCTCATGCCGTCCCATGCCGAGAAGGTCTCGTGGCTCGACCCGAGGACCCTGTGGGCCGCGCGCAACGGCGTGCTGGCGTCCTGGTTCGGGGACCCCACGGGCAGCACTCGCGGCCGTTGGGTCGCGCAGCGCACGGCCGCCGGAGCACCCGCGGACAAGGTGATCCGACGCGATGACCCCGACACCTTCTCCTTCATGGTCATCGGCGACACCGGCGAGGGCGACGACCCCCAATACGCCGTCGTGCCGGGCTTTCTGAAGGTCAGTCAGGGAACGAACTTCGCGGTCGTCACCAGTGACGTCATCTATCCGGTCGGCACCGCGGACGACTACGAGACGAAGTTCTTCCGCCCGTATCAGCACTACCCGGCACCCATCTACGCGATACCGGGCAACCACGACTGGTACGAGGGCCTCGGCGGCTTCATGCGCGTCTTCTGCGACGACGCGCCCGCGCTGCCCGCGCCGCAGTCGAAGCCGCGCCCGCTGACGCGTACCTGGTGGCGCTCGCTGCTGTGGCACCACGCCCGCCCGTCCGACGGCCAACGTCTGGACAAGGCACGTCAGTTGCGCTCCTCGCCACTCCAACAGGCCGTCCAGCCCGGCCCGTACTGGGCGATGGACGCGGGACCGGTGCGGATCATCGGTATCGACACGGGCCTGTTGGGCACGATCGACGCCGAACAGGGCGCCTGGCTGCGGGAGGTGGCGAAGGGCCCGACGCCGAAGATCCTCCTCACCGGTTCGCCCCTGTATGTGGACGGCGAGCACCATCCCTGCGCCATCGAGGGCGGCGGCACGGTCGACGACATCGTCAGCGATCCGGCCCACCATTTCGTGGCCGCGATAGGCGGCGACATCCACAACTACCAGCGGTATCCAGTGCGGTTGGCGGACGGCCGCACGCTCCAGTACGTGGTCTCGGGCGGCGGCGGCGCGTTCATGCACGCGACCCACACCGTCCCGCGCGTCGACATCGGCGACGTCACCGAGCAGGACTTCCGCTGCTATCCGCTGCGCGGCGACTCCCTGGCCTTCTACAGCAGGCTGTACGGGCGCCGGCTGCGGCTGCGGCGCTTCTTCACCCTCACCGAGGCCGAGGCGTCGGCCGTGATCTGCGAGCGCCTCGGCATCCCGCCGACCCGCACCCCGGGCCCGCCGGTCCGCGTCACCCGGCGCGTCCGGCTGGTCGCGAGCCTGCTGGGCGCGGGCGGCCGTCCCGACCGCACCTCGCGCTTCCGGCTCCCGGTGCGCAAGCTCTACACCCAGCTGTTCTCGCCCAGCTCGGTGACGTACAGCCCGCCGTTCTTCAAGTGCTTCCTGCGGCTGGACGTCACCCCGGAGGCACTCCACCTGCGCTGCTTCGCGGCCACCGGCAACCGCGCCCAGGAGATCGACCCGCCGGTCGAGGACGAGATCACCATCCCGCTGCGCTGATCACACGCCCGCAACGTTCGCCTGTCACAATCGGGACAGAACAGAACTGACGTACGACCGCCGGAGGAGCCCGTGCCGTCCATCTCACGCCCGTTGCGGAAGCTGGGCTTCCTCACGATCGGCCTGTTCGACGAGGCCGATCCGCGCCGGGGCCACGAGTCGACGCTGGAGATCATCGAACTGGGCGAGCGCCTCGGCTTCGACAGCGCGTGGCTGCGTCACCGCCATCTCCAGTACGGCATCTCCTCCCCCGTCGCGGTCATGGCGGCGGCGTCGCAGCGCACCAGCCGTATCGAACTCGGCACCGCGGTGATCCCGCTCGGCTGGGAGAACCCGCTGCGGCTTGCGGAGGACCTGGCGACCGTCGACATCCTGTCCGGGGGCCGCATCAACCCGGGCGTCAGCGTGGGCCCGCCGATGCACTTCGACCAGGTCAAGGACGCGCTGTACCCCGACACGGCCGACACCGAGGACTTCGGGTACGAGCGGGTGCGGCGGCTGCTGGACTTCGTGCGGGGCAAGCCCGCCACCGACTTCAGCGGCGTCGAGGGCTTCGAGGTGTTCTCCGACCGGGTCCAGCCGCACTCCCCCGGTCTGGGCCGCCGCCTGTGGTACGGCGGCGGCAGCACGAGCTCGGCGAAGTGGGCGGGCGAGCACGGGATGAACTTCCTGACGAGCAGTGTCGTCAAGGCCGAAGGGCCGGACGAGTCAAGGGACTTCGCCGAGATCCAGATCTCCCACATCCGCACGTTCCGCGCCCACCACCCGGACGGGGAGTCCGCCCGCGTCTCCCAGGGGCTGGTCGTGATCCCCACCGACTCCGCGTCGCCCGAACAGCGCGCGAAGTACGAGGAGTTCGCCCGCAAGCGCACTCCCCGTACGACGTCACCGCAGGGCCCGGCCCGGCTGATGTTCGCGCCGGACCTGGTCGGCACCTCGGAGGAGATCGCCGAACTCCTGGACGCGCACGCCGCGTTCAGGGAGATCGACGAGGTGGCGTTCGCGCTGCCGTTCACCTTCGAGCACGAGGACTATGTGCAGATCCTCACGGACATGGCGACGAAGCTGGGGCCGGCACTCGGGTGGCAGGCCTCCGCCTGACCGCACTCCTCACCAGCGGCCCGGTTCGGTGCCGACGATCGGCTCCGAAGGCATGCCGTCGACGCCCACCGGTATGTCGCCGGTGAGCATCACCCGGTGCATGGTGCGGGGGAAGCCGAGGTGGGCGTTGTCGCTGGGGGCGAGGTGGATGGTGGCCCGGTTGTCCCAGAAGGCCACGCTGCCCGGCTCCCAGCGGAAGCGGACGGTGTACTCGGGCCTGGTCGCCTGGGCGAGCAGCAACTCCAGGACCGCGGCGCTCTCCGCGCGGGAGATGTCGGTGATCTGCTCCAGGTAGTAGCCGTTGACGAACAGCACCCGCTCCCCCGTCTCGGGGTGCACCCGTACCAGCGGGTGCACCGAGGCGACCTGGTGGTCCAGGAGGTGGCGTACGTACGCGTCGTCGCCGGGCCGCGGCTGATAGCCGACGCCGAGCCGGTGCTCGGCCCGCAGCCCGTCCACGAACTCCCGTACCGGCTGCGACAGTCCGGCGTACGCGGCGGCCAGGTTCGACCAGGTGGTGTCGCCGCCGTACGGCGGGACGGTCTCCGCGCGCAGGATCGTCGCGGCCGGCGGGTCGATGCGGGCGCCGTGGTCGCAGTGCCAGCCGCGCAGCAGGGTGTGCCGTCGGCGCTCCAGCCACTCCTCGTGCTCCATGCCGAACCGGCCGCCCAACTCCAGCCGGTCGGCGGTCGTTTCGATCTCGGGGAAGCCGGCCGGTGAGGCGCTGCCGCGACGGCCGAGCACGACCGGTTCGCCGAACCGTCGCGCGAACGCCACATGCCTCGCGTGATCGAGCCGTTGGTCCCGGAAGAACACGACCTTCCAGCGCAGCACCGCAGCCCGGATCGCGGCTACCACGGCGTCGTCGAGTTCACCGGCCAGATCGACACCGGTGATCTCGGCCCCGATGTGCCCGGCGGCCGGCTTCACCTCCATGCCGTCCACCCGCACCGCCTCGTCGGTCGTACCGCTGTCCGTCGTCATGCGCGCTCCGTCGTCGTACCTGCTCGGTCGGTCGTGCCCACCGGGTCGTACCCAGGTCGTACCGGGTTCAAGGAGATCGTGACAGCGATCACCGCACGAGGCGACAGGGCTCCCGGGCGCCCATACTGGCTGTACCGCACAGTCAAGGGAAGGTCGACCGTGATCAGCATCCCGACGCACACGCTCAACGACGGAACGAAGCTCCCCGCCATCGGCCTGGGCACCTGGCCGATGGACGACGCGACCGCCGAGGAGGCCGTCGACGGCGCGTTGCGCATGGGCTATCGCCTGGTGGACACGGCGACGAACTACCGCAACGAGACCGGCGTCGGCCGGGGCATCGCGCGCAGCGGTGTGCCGCGCGAGGAGATCGTCGTGACGACGAAGCTGCCGGGCCGCCACCACGGCTACGACGAGACCCTCGCCTCCTTCGAGGAGTCACGTGCGCGGCTCGGCGTGGAGTACGTGGACCTGTATCTGATCCACTGGCCGCTGCCCCGCGTCGGCAAGTACGTCGATTCGTGGAAGGCGATGATCAAGCTCCGCGAGGAGGGTCTCGTCCGGTCGATCGGCGTCTCCAACTTCACGCCCGGGCACATCGAGCGGCTGGAGAAGGAGACCGGCGTGCTGCCCTCCGTCAACCAGATCGAGTTGCATCCGCTGTTCCCGCAGGACGGACTGCGTGCCTTCGGCGCCGAGAAGGGCGTTCTCACCGAGAGCTGGAGCCCCCTCGGGCGCGGTTCCGACCTGCTCGCCGACCCGACCGTCCTGACGGTCGCGGAGGCCTTCGGTGTCACGCCGGCTCAGGTGGTGCTGCGCTGGCACACCCAGCTCGGGGCCGTCCCGATCCCCAAGTCGGCCGACCCGGACCGGCAGCGCGCCAACCTCGACATCTTCGGCTTCGAACTCGGCCCGGCCCAGCTGGCCGCCCTCTCCGACCACGCTCCGCAGCGCCTGGGCGGGGACCCGGAGACCCACGAGGAATTCTGAGCGTCCCGGAGGTGGAAGTTGCGTGTTTCCGCCCCCAACTCGCCTTCCCTGCCTCTATGTTCACGGCGGAGACTCAAGATCTCACCGGAAGGTTCTCGTATGCGCAACGCGTTCCGTACCGCCGTGACCGGGGCGGTGGCCGTCGCCGCTCTGCTGGCCGGTGGCACCGCCCAGGCGACCCCCGCCGGGCCCGGTGTCACCGCCCGGCTGATCAGCCAGACCACGATCGGCGACACCGACTACACCGTGCGCGAGATCACCATTCCGCCCGGCCAGGCCACCGGCTGGCACTACCACGACGGCCCCCTGTACGGAATCGTCAAGCAGGGCACGCTCAGCCACTTCGACTCCGGCTGCGCCTCCGACGGCGTGTACAAGGCGGGCAGCACCATCCAGGAGCCGGCCGGGTCGGGCAACGTGCACATCGGCCGCAACCTGGGGAAGACGCCTCTCGTCCTGGACGTGCTGTACGTCCTGCCGCACGGATCGCCGTTCTCGGAGGACGCGCCGAACCCCGGCTGCCCCTTCGAGTGAGCGGTCCGGTCAGTCGGGCGGCAGCGGCTGCTCCGCCCAGATCGTCTTGCCGCTGCCGGTCTGCCTGCTGCCCCAGCGCTGGGTGAGCTGGGCGACAAGGAGAAGTCCGCGTCCGCCCTCGTCGTAGGCGTGGGCGCGGCGCAGATGCGGTGAGGTCGAACTGCCGTCGGAGACCTCGCAGATGAGGGCGCGGTCGCGGATCAGGCGGAGCTGGATGGGCGGTTGGCCGTACCGGATGGCGTTCGTGACCAGTTCGCTGACGACGAGTTCGGTGACGAAGGCCTCCTCCTCCAGTCCCCAGGCGGCGAGTTGCTCGGTGGCGGCCTGCCGGGCCCCGGCCACGCGGGCGGGGTCCGGTTCGATGTCCCAGGTGGCGACCCGGTCGCCGCCCAGCGCGCGGGTGCGCGCCAGCAACAGGGCCACGTCGTCGCTCGGCTCCGCCGGCATCACGGCCTTCAGCACCGAGTCGCACAGTGCGTCCAGGGACTCCGCGGACGCGGTGAGCGCGCGGCACAGTTCGGCGGTGGCGTGGTCCACGTCGCGGTCCCGGTCCTCGATCAGACCGTCCGTGTACAGGGCGACGACGGCGCCCTCGGGAAGCTCCAACTCGACCGCCTCGAAAGGGAGTCCGCCGACTCCGAGCGGTGGTCCCGCGGTCATGGGGACGAGGCTCGCGGTCCCGTCGGGCAGGACGAGGGCCGGTGGTGGATGTCCGGCGGCGGCCATGGTGAGGCGGCGCGAGACGGGGTCGTAGACGGCGTAGAGGCAGGTCGCGCCGAGTTCCGCGACCTCGTCGCCCGTGTCGTCGGTCGCGAGATGGGTGACCAGGTCGTCGAGGTGGGTGAGGAGTTCGTCGGGCGGCAGGTCCACGTCGGCGAGTGTGCGGACGGCCGTACAGAGGCGGCCCATGGTCGCCGAGGACGCGATGCCGTGTCCGACGACGTCGCCGACGACGAGGGCGACCCGGCTGCCGGACAGCGGGATCACGTCGAACCAGTCGCCGCCGATGCCCGCGAGCGAACCGGAGGGCCGGTAGCGGTGCGCCACCTCGACCGCGGCCTGTCCGGGCAGGCCTCTGGGCAGCAGGGTGTGCTGCAAGGCCAGTGCGGTGCTGCGTTCGCGGGCGAAGCGGCGGGCGTTGTCGATGCAGACGGCGGCCCGGCTGGCCAACTCCTCGGCGAGTACGGCGTCGTCCTCCGCGTAGTCGTCCGGGTGCGCCATGCGGACGGCCACCGCGACGCCGAGGGTGGTGCCGCGCGCCCGCAACGGCACCGCGATCATCGAGTGGACGCCCTCGCGGTGTGAACGGCCTTCGGGAGAGCGGGCGTTGCGGTCCTCCACCCAGCGGACGAAGTCGGGTTCGCCCGCCTGGCCGCGTACCGCCCGTCCTTCGCGCAGGGCCCGCACGGGCGGTGAGGAGAGCGGGTAGACGTCCGCGTGCCCGAGGTGCACTGCGGCGTCCGGCGCGCCCTCGGTGACGGAACCGTGGGCCACGCGGCGCAGCACGATCTCGTCGTCCGGGGCCTGCGGCGGTTCGTCGGCGCCGAGCACCCAGGGCAGCAGGTCCACGCTGGCGAAGTCGGCGTAGCGCGGCACCAGCAGCTCCACCAGTTCCTCGGCGGTGCGCACCACGTCGAGAGTGGTGCCGATGCAGGTCGCCGCCTCGTTGAGCAGGGCCAGCCGCTGTCGGGCGAGGTACTGCTCGGTGCTGTCGAACGCCGCGAGGGCGACCGCCGTCAGCTCGCCGGAGGGATCCCTGAGCGGCCACATCTCGATGCTCCAGGCATGCTCCCGGTTCAGGGCGGGGGCGCCGGCCCAGCTGTCGTAGCGGACGGGTCTGCCCGTCTCGACCACCTGGCGCAGGTTGTGGAGGAAGGCACGGCTGTGTTCGGCGTCCTCGACGCTCTCCGGGAAGAACCGGCCGATCAGGACGTCCTCCGGTACTCCCATCACGCGGCAGGCGACGTCGTTCACGCGGAGATAGCGCTGCCCGGTGTCGAAGACGGACAGTGACATCGACGCCTGCTGGAAGGCCTGCTCGGCGAGGGTGGGGCCGGGTCCGGCGGGGGGTTCGGCGGTGAGGACGTATCCGTCCGGTGCGCCGTCCGCGCCGAGCACCGCGCAGGCCCGCACGGTGAGCGGGAGCGGGGAGCCGTCCCGGTGTCGTAGGACCACCGGGCCGACCATTGCGGCCACGGACGTGGCGGCGGGGGGTTCGGCGAGCAGTGCTGCCACCGACCGGCCCACGGCCTCCTCGGCCGGGTATCCCGTCAGTGTCCGGGCACCCTCGCTCCACCCCGTCACGATGCCCCGGGCATCGATGACCGCCGCGGCGGAGGCCTGCTCCATATCGTCCAGGATGGTCCCTGTGGCGCAGTGCCTCAACCGCGATACGGCATTTGTGGCCTCTGTGTCACTTCCGGTGGGCGCGAATGGCGGCGAGGGCGCGGTCGGCGTGGGTGTTCATCCGGAGTTCGCTGGAGACGACCTCCAGGATCGTGCGGTCCTCGCCGATGACGAAGGTGGCCCGCTTGGTGGGTGCGAGCGAGAATCCGCGCTTCACTCCGAACCGCTCCCGGATCGTTCCGTCGACGTCCGAGAGGAGCGGCATGCCGAGGGTGTTCTTTCCGGCGAACTCCTTCTGCTTGTCGACCGTGTCGCCGCTGATGCCGACGGGCCGGGCGCCGACGGCCGCGAACTCGGCCGCCAGATCACGGAAGTGGCAGGCCTCGGCGGTGCAGCCGGCGGACAGGGCGGCCGGATAGAAGAAGAGCACCACGGGCCCCTCGGCGAGCAGTTCCGTGAGGCCGCGTTCCGCGCCGGTCTCGTCCGGCAGTGTGAAGTCCTCGACCTTGTCGCCGACGTTCAGGCGTCCTGTCATGACTGTCCCTCCCCATTGTTCTTCGCGACACTACGGGCCCACAGCACGAGGGGTATCTGCAGGGGCAGCCGTCCGAGGGCCGCCGCCTTCTGCGGGGCCGGGCGGTCCCGCCAGTCCAGCGCCATCTGCACATTGGCGGGGAACACGCCCACGAAGAACGCCGCCGCGGCGAGTGCGGCCCGGCGCCGGGTGCGCGGGACCGCGATCCCGGCGGCCAGCGCCAGTTCGACGGCACCGCTCGCGTACGTCCAGGTCCGGGGCGTCCCCGGCAGGGCGCGCGGGATCGTCGCGTCGAACTGTTTCGGCGAGGCGAAGTGGGCGACCCCCGCGGTCGCCAGCAGACCGGCGAGCAGCAGCGACGAGCGTTCGGACCGTGGCACGGTTCCTCCTCTGATGGCCTGCCGCGCGATATTACTCGACGGTAGACACGCCCGGTGACGCCCTCCGCCCGCTCTTCGACTCTACTGTTTTGGTCTGACCTTTGATATGTTTCGCAACCGGAACCGGAGAAGGGTCCCGTGCATGGACTTCGAACTGACCGAGGACCAGGAAACGATCCGCAAGTCCGTCGCCGGACTGCTGCGCGACTTCGACGACCAGTACTGGATGGAGAAGGACCAGGCGCACGAGTTCCCGACGGAGTTCTACGACACCGTCGCGGGCGGCGGCTGGCTCGGGATCACGATCCCGGAGGAGTACGGCGGCCACGGCCTCGGCATCACTGAAGCCAGCCTGCTGCTGGAGGAGGTGGCACGCTCGGGCGGCGGCATGAACGCGGCCAGCGCGATCCATCTGTCCATCTTCGGCATGCATCCGGTGGTGGTGCACGGCTCCGAGGAACTGAAACGGCGGACGCTCCCGCGCATCGCCGACGGCGACCTGCACGTCTGTTTCGGCGTCACTGAGCCGGGCGCGGGACTCGACACCGCGAGCATCACGACGTACGCGCGACGCGACGGCGACCACTACGTCGTCAACGGCCGCAAGGTGTGGATCTCCAAGGCGATGGAGTCCGAGAAGATCCTTCTCCTGACCCGCACCAGCAAGGCCGACGAGGTCGCCAGGAAGACCGACGGGATGACCCTGTTCCTGACGGACATCGACCGCGACCGGATCGCCATCCGCCCCATCCCGAAGATGGGCCGCAACGCCGTCACCTCGAACGAACTCTTCATCGACGACCTGCGCATCCCCGTCGAGGACCGCGTCGGCGAGGAGGGCCAGGGCTTCCGCTACCTCCTCGACGGCCTCAACCCGGAACGCATGCTGATCGCGGCCGAGGCCCTCGGCATCGGCCGGGCATCGCTCGACAGGGCCGTCCAGTACGGCAAGGAACGCATCGTCTTCGGCCGCCCGATCGGCATGAACCAGGCCATCCAGTTCCCCCTCGCGGACTCCCTCACCCGCCTCGACGCCGCCGAACTCGTGCTGCGCAAGGCGACCTGGCTGTACGACAGCGGGAAGCCCTGCGGGCGCGAGGCGAACACCGCCAAGTACCTGTGCGCCGACGCCGGGTTCACGGCCGCCGACCGGGCCGTGCAGACGCACGGGGGCATGGGCTACTCCGAGGAGTACGCCGTGGCCCGCTACTTCCGCGAGGCCCGCCTCATGCGCATCGCACCGATCAGTCAGGAAATGATCCTGAACTACCTGGGATCACACACGCTGGGACTCCCGAGGAGCTACTGAATGACCGACAGCACAGGGCTGTTCGACCTCACGGGCCGGTCGGCGCTGGTCACCGGTGCCGGGGGCGGCATCGGCTCCGCGGTCGCCGAGGCGCTGGCGCGCGCGGGTGCCGCAGTGCTGGTGACCGACGTCGACGAGTCGGCCGCCGCGGCCGTCGCGGGGAAGATCAACGCGGCGGGCCTGACGGCGGACAGCGCCGCTCTCGACGTACGGGACCGGTCCGCCGCCGACGCGGCGGTGGCACGCGCGGCGGCGCTCGCCGACGGGACGCTGCACATCCTGGTCAACAACGCCGGGGTCATCGCCCCGGCCATGTTCGACAAGCTGGAGGAGGACGCGTTCCGGCGGGTCCTCGACATCCATGTGATGGGAACCTTCCACTGCGCGCAGGCCGCGCTGCCGTTCCTGCCGGACGACGGGAAGGGGCGGATCATCAACGTCACCTCGTCGGCGGGCCTGGTCGGCACGCTCGGGCAGGTCAACTACTCGGCCGCGAAAGCCGGGATCATCGGGCTGACGAAGTCCCTGGCCCGCGAACTGGCGCGCCGACGGGTACTGGTCAACGCCCTCGCACCGCTGGCGGCCACGCCCATGACGGAGACCATCCGCACCAACGAGAAGTTCTCGGCCCAGATGCTCGCCCGGATTCCGCTGGGCCGGTGGGCGGAGCCGGCGGAGATCGCGGGCAGTTTCGTGTTCCTCGCCTCGGACGCGGCCTCCTTCATCACCGGTCAGGTGCTGCCGGTGGACGGCGGCATGGTGATGTGACAGGCGGTCCGGGTGCTGTGTTGAATGGTTCAGCCAAAGAGGCCGAAGAGCGCGGCCTGCGACGAGAGGCCTGAACCTGTGCAGAGCGCCGAGCACCCTTCCCGCACCGTCCGGGGGCGCGCCGCGGCCGGTGAGCCCCGGCCGCGCTTCGACACGCTCACCGTGCCCAAGGCGTCCGACGTGCTGGCAGCGGAGGTGCGCGAGCGGATCCTCTCCGGGGAGTTCACGGAGGGCATGGCGCTGCCGCCTGAACGGCAACTGGTGGAGCAGACCGGGCTCAGCCGGGCGACGGTGCGCGAGGCGCTGCGCGTCCTGGAGGTCGAACGGCTCCTGGAGATCAGGCCGGGGCGCGGGGGCGGCGCCTTCGTGCACCGGCCCGGGCGTGAATCGCTCGCCAATACGGTGCGGTTGGTGATCCGGGGACAGCGGATCCGCCTGGAGGACCTGCACGAGACCCGGGAGGCGATCGAGCCGGCGTGCGCGGCGCTGGCGGCCAGGCGTCGCACGGACGCCGACCTCGCGGAGCTGGACGACGCCCACACGGAGCTCGTCGCGGCGGGCGGGGACATCCAGCGGTTCCTGCGCGCCAACGTCCGCTGGCACAACGCGGTGGCGCGGGCCGGCGAGAACGAGCTTCTCATCGGGTTCATGAGCGCTCTCTCGCAGTCGATCCACGCGGCCACCGACATCGAGCAGTTCATGGACGCCGACATCCGCAAGCTCACCGCCCGTGCACACGCCCGGATCACCGAGGCGATCCGAGACCGCGACAGCGAGGCGGCGATGCGCCGGATGACACGTCATGTGTGCGGCTTCGCCCGGGCGGCGGCCGAGGTGGACGGCCGGGACGGCGTGGAGCTGACCGATCCGGAGAACTGACCCACTCAAGGGTGAGAATGTGATTCTCTTCTTCGTGCAACACCATTGACAGTTTCGGTCGGACCTTTAATACCATCGCGGTATGAGCAAGGTGAGTTCCGTGCTGACCGTGGCCGCCGACGGAGACGTCCGCATCGTCACCCTGAACCGCCCCGACCGGCTGAACGGCGTGTCCGAGGAGCTGCACCGACGGCTGTCGGAGGTGTGGCGCGAACTGGCGGACGACACCAAGGCCCGGGCCGTCGTCCTCACGGGCGCGGGACGGGCGTTCAGCGCCGGCGGCGACTTCGACCATCTGCTGCGCCATCACACCGACCCGGAGCTGCGGGAGCGGTCCATCCGTATCGACCGCACCATCCAGACCGAGATGATCCGCTTCCCGCTGCCGGTGATCGCCGCCGTCAACGGCCCGGCGGTGGGCCTGGGTTGCAGCCTCGCGCTGGCCTGTGACCTCGTACTGATCGCCGAGGACGCCTACTTCGCGGATCCGCATGTGTCGGTCGGCCTGGTGGCGGGCGACGGCGGAGTCACCCTGTGGCCGCTGCTCACCAGCCTGCTGCGGGTGAAGGAGTACCTCTTCACCGGGGACCGCATCCCGGCGGCCAAGGCGGTCGAGTTCGGCCTCGCCAACCGCGCGGTCCCGCCCGACGACCTCATGCGCGAGGCCCTCGCCCTGGCCCACCGGCTGGCGGCCCAGCCCGCCGAGGCCCTCCGCGCCACCAAGCTGGCCCTCGCCGCCGTCGTCGAGCAGGTCTCGCGCGGCGGCATGGAGGCGGCCCTGATAGCCGAGCGGGCCACGATGACCAACCCGGACCACATCCGCATCATCACCGACCTCGCGGCCCGCGCCGAGCGGCGCGCCAACCCCCCTGAGGAGCACTGAGCGTGGAGCGCGAGGAGTTCGTCCTCGTCCGCGAGACGGTGCGCTCGCTCGTACCCCGGTACGGCGTGACCTCGGCGGACGAGGTGAAGCCGGCTACCCGTTCGGCCGCCCAACAGGCCCTGGACGACATGGGTTTGAGAGATCTGCGGCGCACCTCTCCCCCGGCGGCGACCACGCAGGAGTGCGCACTGCTCGCGGAGGAACACGGCCGCCACCCGCTCACCACGTCCCTGCTCGGTACGGTCCTGCTCGCTCCGGAGCTGCTCCGGCTGCTCGGCAACGGCACCTCACGGGGAACCCCCACCGTCGCGCTCACCCGCGAGCTCCGTTTCCCCGGAGCCACGGCGTCCGAGCTCGTCGCCTGGGACTGCGAGGGCGCCGACAGCGCGCTCTGCGTCACCACCGACGGGACGGTCACCCGGGTCGAGTTGGGCCCGACGGCCCCGAGCACGGACCTGCTGCGCACGATCCGCGCGGTCCCCGCCGACACACCCGCGAGGACCGTCGGCCGGCTCGCCGCACCGGACCGACTCCGCTGGCAGGCCTACGCACTCGTCGTCGTGACCGCCGAACTCGTCGGCGCGGCGGGCTCGTTCGTGGAGCAGGCGGTCCAATACGCCCGCGTACGGCGGCAGTACGGGCAGGCGATCGGCTCCTTCCAGGCCGTACAGCATCTCCTCGCGGACGCGACGGTCCTGGTGGAGGCGGGCACCAGTGTCACGCGCTACGCGGCCTGGTGTCTCGACAACGAACCGCCGGAGCGGGCCCTGACGACGGCACGCGTCGCCAAGGCGGAGGTCAACTCCTCGGCGCTGGAGGCGGTGTACGCCGGGATGCAGGTCTTCGGCGGTATCGCCCAGACCTGGGAGCACATCGCGCACCTGTATCTGCGCAAGGTGCGCCTGGGCGCGACGCTGCTCGCCACGACGGACGACCTGCTCCCCGCGCTGGCCGCACCGGAGGTGCCGCGATGACCGACACTCCGCTGGACTTCGGCGACCCGGCCGACCTGGACCGGCTGCGCCACGAGTTCCGTGCCTGGCTGGCCCAACACCCGCTCCCGGAGCGGCAGTCGGGCGAACCGGTACCGGTCTTCCTCCTTCGCTGGCACCGGCTGCTGCACTCGGGCGGCTGGGTCGGCCTGGACGTCCCTGAGCGCTACGGCGGCCGGGGCCTGACCGCGCTGCACCAGGTCGCGATCAGTGACGAACTCGGCGCCTGCCGGGCCCCGGGTGTTCCACGGATCGGGTATCTCGCCCACGCCCTCCTGGAGTTCGGCTCGAAGGAACAGCGACTGCGGTTCCTGCCAAGGATGTTGGCCGGTGACGAGGTGTGGTGCCAGGGCTTCAGCGAACCGGGCGCCGGTTCGGACCTGGCGGGCATGAGCACCTTCGCCGAGCGGCACGACGGCCACTACAAGGTGCGCGGTCAGAAGCTGTGGACCAGCTACGCCCAGTACTCCGGTCTGTGCCTGCTGCTGGCCCGCACCGACCGCTCGGCACCGGCCCACAAGTCGATCTCGGCGTTCGTCCTGCCCCTGGACCGCCCCGGGGTGACGGTACGTCCGCTGCGCGCGGCCAACGGCGACGACGAGTTCTGCGAGCTGTTCCTGGACGACGTCCGCGTCGAGGAGTCCGAGCGTGTCGGCGCCGAGGGCGTCGGCTGGGCGCTGGCGATGACGACGGTGTCGTACGAGCGCAACGCTCTCGACACCGGGCACATCTCGAAGTACGGACTGCTCGTCGAGCGGTTGCGGCGCCACGCCGCCGAGCGGGGTGCCGGCCTTCCCGACGGGCTGCTGTCGCGGATCGGCCGGTGTGTCGTGGACTACGAGGTCCTGGTGGCGCACGCCCGTCGCCGTACCGCCGAGCGCCTCGCCGGACAGGCCGCCGGCCCGGAGTCGTCCGTGGACAAGCTGCTGATGACGAGGACCGAACAGCGGCTCTACGACACGGCACTTGAGGTGTTCCCGGCCGAACTGGCCCGGGAGGGCGGCGAGTTGTTCGGTGACTACCTCTACTCCCGCGCGGCCTCCGTCTACGGCGGTACCTCCCAGATCCAGCGGAACATCATCGCCAAGCGGATCCTGCGTCTCCCCTCGAACGGCTAGCCCTGGAGCCAACTGATGCGCTACGACGACGAATTCCTGAGCATCCCCCACGTCATCAGGCTGGCGGCCGAACGCTTCGGGGACGCCACGGCACTCATCGACCAGGACCGCCGGTGGACGTTCCGGGAGCTGGCGGAGCAGCTGGTCGACGCGGTCCGAGCCACCATCGCGCTCGGCATCAAGCCCGGGGACCGGGTCGGGCTGTGCGCCCCCAACTCGGCGGAGTGGATCTTCGCCGCGCTGGGCATCCACGGCGCCGGGGGCGTACTGGTGCCGCTCAACACACGGTTCAAGGCGCAGGAGATCTCGTACATCCTGCGGAAGTCGGAGGCGGCGGCCGTCTTCGCCTCGCCCTTCCTCGGGAACGACTACGTCGGCGAACTGCGGAAGGCCGATCCGGGACTGCCGGCGCTGCAGAAGACGGTGTCCGTTCTCGGTCCGCGGGGCGCCGCCGAGCTGGTGTGGAACGACTTTCTCCGTGCGGGAGAGGGTGTTTCGGCGTCGGCGGCCCATGAGTCGATCGACCGGCTGACGCCGGACGACGTGTCCGACGTGATGTTCACGTCCGGCACGACGGGCCACCCCAAGGGCGTGATGCTCACGCACGGCCAGTCCCTGCGCGCCTACGGGTGGATGGCCGAGGAGTACACGTTCCGGGCCTCCGACACCTTCCTGGTGATCCCGCCGTTCTTCCACTGCTTCGGATACAAGGCGGGGTGGCTGGCCTCCCTGATGCACGGGGTGACCGTCATCCCCATGGCCGTCTTCGACGCCGGGCGGGCACTGGACCTCATCGCCCGGGAACGGGTCAGCATCCTCCTCGGACCGCCGACCATCTTCCACGACCTGGTCAACCATCCGGACCGGGCCACACACGATCTGGCCTCGCTGCGGGTCTCCATGACAGGCGGCACCACGATCCCGGAATCGCTGATCCGCGCCATGAAGACGGAGTTGTCGTTCGACATCGTGATGAGTGCCTACGGCCTCACCGAGTCCACGGCGCTGGTGACCACGACCCGGGTCGGGGACTCGGAGGAGACGGTCGCCCACACCACCGGGAGGGCCATTCCCGGTGTCCAGGTCCGGATCGTCGCCGACGACGGTCTGGACGTCCCGATCGGCCTCGACGGCGAGATCCTCGTGCGCGGCTACAACGTCACCCGCGGCTATTGGGACGACCCCGACGCCACCGCTTCGGCGATCGACGCCGAGGACTGGCTGCACACCGGGGACATCGGACGGCTCGACGACGACGGCAACCTCGCCATCGTCGACCGCAAGAAGGAGATGTACATCGTCGGCGGCTTCAACGCCTATCCGGCGGAGATAGAGAAGCTGCTTCTCGGCTGTGAGAGCGTCCAGCAGGTCGCCGTGATCGGGGTTCCCGACGAACGTCTCGGCGAGGTCGGCTGCGCCTTCGTGGTGGCGCGTGCGGACCACACCCCGACCGAGACCGACGTCATCGCCTGGGCCCGGGAGCACATGGCCAACTTCAAGGTGCCCCGCCATGTCCGCTTCGTCGGCCAACTCCCGCGCAACGCCGGCCAGAAGGTACTGAAGGACGAACTCCGTGCCACTTTCACGACCGCGGGCTGACATGACGACGACCGGGCCGCTGGCCGGAATCACCGTGGTGGCGTTGGAGCAGGCGATCTCCGCTCCCATGTGCACCCGCACGCTCGGCGACTTCGGCGCCCGCGTGATCAAGGTGGAGAACCCCCGGGGCGGAGACTTCGCCCGCCACTACGACGACGTCGTCAAGGGCCTCGGCGCGCACTTCGTGTGGGTCAACCGGGGCAAGGAGTCCGTGGCCCTGGACCTGAAGACACCCGGCGGCATGGGCGTCCTGCACCGCCTGCTGGAGCGCGCCGACGTCCTCGTCTCCAACCTCACACCCGGCACCACGGCCAAACTCGGCATCTCCCCCGGCGACTTGACGACCCGTCACCCCGAGCTGATCGCCGTCGAGATCGACGGCTACGGCCCGGGTGGCCCCCTCTCCCACAAGCGCGCCTATGACCTCCTCGTGCAGGCCGAGTCGGGCGCCTGCGCGGTGACGGGCCACCCCGGAGCACCGGCCAAGCCGGGACCTCCGGTGGCCGACGTGTGCAGCGGCCTGTACGCCGCGCTGTCGGTCGTCGCGCTGCTGTGCGGCAGGGAACGCGGGGTGGGTCCGGCCGCCTCGTCCGTCGCGGTGAGTCTGTTCGACACGATGACGGAGCTGATGGGCTATCCGCTCACGTACACCCGCCACTCCGGTGTCGAGCAGCAGCCGCTCGGGATGAGCTCCCCCGCCGTGGCACCGTACGGCGCCCATCGCACCGCCGACGGCCACACCGTGATCCTCGGGACGACGAACGACCGTGAATGGCAGCGCCTGGCAAGGGAGTTGATCGACCGGCCCGACCTAGCGGACGACGCCCGCTTCCGGAGCAACGCCGGGCGGGTGGAACACCGTGCCCTGCTGGAGCCGGAGATCAGCGCCTGGTGCGCACGGCACGACCTCGCGGAGGTGCAGGCCCGCGCGGACGCGGCCGGCATCGGCAACTCCCGCTACAACACGCCCCGTGACGTCATCGCCCACCCGCATCTGCGGGCGCGCGACCGGTGGCGGGAGATCGACACGCCGTCCGGTCCGGTGCCGGCGCTGCTGCCGCCCCCGGTCATCGCCGGGTACGACCCGCCGATGGGCGCGATTCCCGCTCTCGGCCGGCACACCGACGCCGTACTCGCCGAACTCGGCCTCACGGGCGAGGAGATCGCCGTTCTCCGGGCACAGGGAGTGGTGCGATGAGCGGGCCGCCGGTGCTTCTGACGAGCGACGCCGACGGTGTGCGGACGCTGACGCTGAACCGGCCGGAGCGCAAGAACGCGATCGACGCCGACCTGTGGGACGCGCTGCGATCGGCGCTGGCCACGGCGGGCGGCGATCGTACGGTGCGTGCACTGGTGCTGACCGGTGCCGGTGGCGCGTTCTGCTCCGGGGCCGACATCCGCAACGGTGTCAGCGGCGAGCATCCGCTGTACCGGATGCGGACCCTGAGCGAGGTCACGCTCCTGCTGCACGAGCTGCCGATCCCCACGATCGCCAAGGTGCGCGGCGTCGCGGTCGGCGCGGGCTGGAACCTCGCCCTGGGCTGCGACTTCGTCGTCTCGACCCCGGAATCCACGTTCTCGCAGATCTTCGCCCGCCGTGCCCTGTCCCTGGACTGCGGCGGCTCCTGGCTGCTGCCGAAGCTGGTGGGGTTGCAGCAGGCGAAACGGCTGGCGCTGTTGGCGGAGACGATCGACGCCGAGGAGGCCCGCGCACTGAACCTGGTGACCTGGGTCGTGGACGCCGACAAGATCGACGCCTTCGTGGACGACCTGACCGCCCGGCTGGTCGCCGGAGCCCCGGTCGCTCTCGCGCAGAACAAGGCGCTCCTCAACGAGAACGCCGATCGCACGCTGCGCGAGGCCCTTGCCGGCGAGGCGCGGGCGCAGGCCATGAACTTCGCCACGGCGGACGTCCCGGAGGCGTACGCCGCGTTCACGGAGCGGCGGGCGCCGCACTACACCGGCCGCTGGGCGGTTCCGCGCACCGCGGCGCCGAGAGCAACGGAGGACAGGACACGTGATGCGTGAGGCAGTGCTGGTGGAGGCGGTCCGCACCGCCGTCGGCAAACGGAACGGCGGTCTGGCCGGCGTGCACGCGGCCGACCTCTCCGCCGTCGTCCTCCAGGCCCTCGTCGACCGCACGGGCCTGGATCCCGAGGTCGTGGACGACGTGGTGTGGGGCTGCGTGGGCCAGTTGGGCGACCAGTCGAGCAACATCGGCCGTTACGCGGTGCTGGCCGCGGGCTGGCCCGAGACCATCCCGGGGACGACGGTGAACCGGGCCTGCGGATCGAGCCAGCAGGCCCTGGACTTCGCCGCCCAGGCCGTCATGTCCGGTCAGCAGGACGTCGTGGTGGCGGGCGGCGTCGAGGTGATGAGCCGGGTGCCGCTCGGGGCCTCCCGGGCCGGCGGGATGCCGTACGGCCCCCAAGTCCTTGCCCGTTACGAGGACTTCTCCTTCAACCAGGGTGTCTCGGCCGAGCTGATCGCGCGGAAGTGGGGACTGGGCCGGGGTGCCGTCGACGAGTTCGCCGCGCTGTCCCACGAGCGGGCGGCGACCGCGCAGGACGGCGGGGCGTTCGACGCCCAGATCGTGCCGGTGGCCGCCGGCACGGGCACGGTGACCGTGGACGAAGGCATACGGCGCGGTACCAGCGGCGCCACTCTCGCCAAGCTGAAACCGTCCTTCCAGGAGGGCGGGGTGATCCACGCGGGCAACTCCTCGCAGATCTCCGACGGCGCGGCGGCCCTGCTGGTGACGACCCCGGAGAAGGCCCGTGAACTGGGGCTGACGCCGATCGCGCGCTACCGCGCGGGCGTGGTCACCGGTTCCGATCCGGTCCTGATGCTGACCGGGCCGATCCCGGCGACCGAGATGGTGCTGCGCAAGGCCGGAGTAGCACTCTCCGAAGTGGGCGTCTTCGAGGTCAACGAAGCCTTCGCGCCGATCCCGCTCGCCTGGCTGGCCGAGACCGGAGCGGACCCGGCCCTCCTCAACCCGCTCGGGGGCGCCATCGCGCTCGGGCATCCGCTCGGCGCGTCGGGCGCCGTCCTGATGACGCGCATGCTCCACCACATGCGGGACCACGGGATCCGCTACGGCCTGCAGACCATGTGCGAGGGCGGCGGCACCGCCAACGCCACCGTCGTCGAACTCGCTTCCTGACAGGGGATGTTGTGCGCCGAGACGTCTTCACCGACGACCACGAGGCATTCCGCCGGCTGGCGCGGGACTTCATCGCTGGCGAGGTGGTCCCCCACTACGCCGAGTGGGAAGAGACCGGTCGGCTCCCCCGCCCACTCTTCGAACAGCTGGGCTCGCTCGGCCTGTTGGGCACGGCCGTCCCCGAGGAGTACGGCGGAGCGGGCCTGGCCGACTACCGCTACAACGTCGTCCTCCAGGAGGAAGCGGCCCGCGCCCTGGTGACGTTGGGTACCGTCCGCACCCAACTCGACGTCGTCCTGCCGTACTTCCTCACCTACGCCGACCGGGACCAGCGCGAGCGCTGGTTCCCCGGTCTGGCCTCCGGGAAGCTGCTGACGGCCGTCGCGATGACCGAGCCGGGCACGGGCTCCGATCTCGCCGGGATCCGTACGACCGCCGTGCGCGACGGGGACTCGTACGTCCTCAACGGCGCGAAGACCTTCATCACCGGCGGGCTCCTCGCCGACCTGGTGATCGTCGTCGCCCGTACGTCGACCGACCCGGACAACCGCCGTGCCGGGCTCACCCTGCTGGTCGTCGAGGACGGCATGCCCGGCTTCACTCGGGGCCGGGTGCTGCACAAGCTGGGCATCAAGGTGCAGGACACGGTCGAGTTGGCCTTCGACGACGTCCGGGTGCCGGTCGCCAACCGGCTCGGCGAGGAGGGCGCCGCGTTCGGCTATCTCGGCCACAACCTGCCGCAGGAGCGGATGACGGTGGCGGTGGGTTCGGTCGCGCAGGCGCGGGCCGCCCTGGACACGACGATCGCCTACGTCAAGGAGCGCAAGGCATTCGGGAAACCGGTCGCCTCCTTCCAGAACACCAAGTTCGAACTCGCCGCGGTGGCCGCCGAGATCGAGGCCGCGCAGGCGATGCTCGATCGGGCGGTACTCGAACTCGTCGCCGGCGAACTGAGCGGACCGGACGCCGCCAAGGTCAAACTCTTCTGCACCGAGATGCAGGCCCGCGCGGTCGACCGCTGTCTGCAACTGTTCGGCGGCTACGGCTACATGCTGGAATACCCCATCGCCCGGCTCTACGCGGACGCGCGCATCACCCGCATCTACGCCGGAACCAGCGAGGTCATGAAGGTCATCATCGCCAAGTCCCTCGGATTGTGAGGCGGTCACGGTGCCGGACTTCTCCAGCAGACCAGGTGTCGCGTTCGTCGCGGGCGGCTCGGGCGGTATCGGGGCGGCGGTCGTACGACTCCTCGCCGAGCGGGGCAGCGACATCGTCCTCACCTACCGGGCCAACCAGGAGGCGGCGGACGCGGTGGCCGCCGAGGTCACGAAGCTCGGCCGTCAAGTCCGGTCGCTACGTCTGGACTTGACCGACGAGTCCGCCGCGGCCGAGGTCGTGTCCGAGGTGGGCGGTGGCATCCACACCCTCGTGTACGCGTCGGGCCCGCACGTCCCGATGAGGCACCTGAGCAGGGTGACGCCGGGCGAGTACCGCGCCCAACTCGAAGGCGACGCCGTGGCGTTCTTCAACCTGGTGCATCCCGCGCTGCCGTTGCTGCGCGAGAGCCGGGGCAACATCGTCGCCGTGACGACCGTTGCCACCCGGCGCTTCCCGGTACGGGACGGGCTGTCCTCGGGCGCGAAGGGCGCGGTCGAGGCGGTGGCCCGGGCACTGGCCGCCGAGGAGGGCCGCTACGGCGTCCGCGTGAACTGCGTGGCGCCCGGCATGCTCAACGACGGTATCGCCGGCCGTCTGATCAGCTCGGGCGAACTCGACGAGGACGCCCTTGCGGTCACCCGGCGCAACATTCCGCTGCGCCGTTTCGGCGACGCCACGGACATCGCGGAGGCGGTCGCGTTCCTCGCCTCCGACCGGGCCGGGTTCATCACCGGGCAGGCGTTGGGAGTTGACGGCGGCTACAGCGTGTAGCGGTCATGCGGGCGCGATGCGGCGGCCCGACACGTATGCGGCGCGGACCAGTTCACCGGACAACGCGTCGAGGGCCGTGCGCAGCGGTGCGTGGAGCAGGCACAGGTCGGCGACCGCGCCGACTGCCAACCGCCTTGTCCGGGCGGGGTGTTGGGGCTCGCCGGTGAACAGCCGCAGCGCGGCCTCGGGTCGGAGCCGCTCGCCGTCGTCCCGTTCGGTCGCCGCCCGCATGACCGCCCAGGGGTCCGGGGTGCCGTAGGGCGCGTCGGTGCCGGCGGCGATCGGGATGCCGGCCTCGGCCAGGGAACGGCAGCGGTAGAGGTGCGGGCGGTCGTCGGCGTCCAGGTCGGTGGCGTACGCGGCGCCCCGTTCGACGGGGAAGTGCGGCTGGGTCACGACCGCCACCCCGAGCCGTCGCAGCCACGGGATCATCTCGGCCGGGATGACCGACCCGTGCTCGATCCGGTCGCCGTCGGCCGGGCCCGCCTCGTCCAGGGCGAGCAGCGTCACCAGCAACTGCACCCGGGTCACGCAGTGCACGGCGACCGACCTGGGCCTGATCTCCCCTATGGTGCGGGCGAGTTGGGCGGGCGTGGGGAGCGTCGGATCGTCGAGCATCAGCTTCACGGGCTCGTCGACGCCCATCACCAGGAGCCGTTGCGGAAGGACCGACAGCATCTGGGTGAGTCCGCCGGCCGGGTGCGGATCGGCGTTGGTGAACCCGGTGACACCGAGTGCCGCCGCCCGCCGCCCCACGCCCTCCAGATCCAGCCGTACGGGCGGCACGAACCCGCGCAGCCGCTCGTCCTCGCGCCAGAACCGTCCGTCGCCCTCCAGCCCGGCCGCCCGGAGCGCGGCGCTGTTCCACATCCACAGCGCGCCGGTGCGATGCTGCACCCGCACCGGGCGATCGGGAACGAGCGCGTCCAGCGTCCACCGGTCCAACTCCCCGGCGACGCTCTCGTGGTAGCCGACGGCCCGCACCCACTCCCCCGGCGGCCCACTCGCCAAGGCCGCCGCGAACGCCGTACGGTCTCGTACCTCTGTCGGCCCGACCCGCACGGAAGCGGCTTCGGCGGCCAGCGCAGCGAGGTGGACGTGATGGTCGTGCAGGCCCGGGAGCAAGGCACCGCCCCGACCGTCCACGTCACCCGGACCCGCGAGAACGGGCCCGATCTCGGCGATCCGCCCGCCTTCGATCCGTACGTCCACCGCCGCTCCGTGGCCCGCCACCTCCACGTTTCTGATCAGCACGGCGGACGGACCCGTGCAGGCGCCTCAGCAAGGGTGGCGGCGCAGGCCGCCATGGAGACGCAGAGGAGTTCGCCGCCTCCCCCGGCGAGGGAGCGGGCCGCGGCGTGGGCTGCGAAGACGCCGGTGACGGGGTCGGCGAGCGCGTCACCGAGGAAGACGGGGTCGCCGTTCGGGTCGAGGCCGGTCAGACCGCCGGCGACGGCAGCGTCGTCTCCGAAGGCGATGCGGTCGTTCTCGCGTCCGTAGCCGGTGATGCCGACCCAGACCCGGTCAGGAGCGGTTCTGGTTCATGTGGGACGAGCTCTCCGAGGGCTCGCTCGGCGCCGTCGTACTCGCCGACACCCGCCGCCTGGAGGACTGCTTCGCCGCCCTCGACTACTTCGAGCGGCGCTCCA